>DASTBJ010000353.1:0-10505 GCA_035712125.1 Terriglobia bacterium | reverse complement strand
GGAAGGCAGTGCGCAAGCCACCGCCGACGCTGACCCATCGATTGTCGTCCATGTTGATCTTCGCCTGGCCAGAAGCGATCGAAGAAGAGGTCAACACGATCAAGACGCTCATGGCAGCCAGGCAGTGAGTGAAGGTTCGTTTCATATTGTTTTTTAGTCCCCCAAAAATGAAAACGCCCCGCCCGGCAACCACGTTTGCGTTGCCGTCACGGGACGTCATCGTCCACGAAGTGTGTCCATCGGCGATCGCGCTGTCGCTACCGTCGCCGAAAAAAGAAAATCCTTGAGACAAAAAAGCTTCTCAAGGACTTCTCAGTCAAATCCCGATGCCACATCGCACCAGGAATGCGGAACTTATAGCACGCGAAGTTGCGGCGAAACACCCAACATTTGTGTCGGAATCTGCTACAAATATGTCCCATCTTTTCCGACGAAATTGGGACCCGGGCTGGGCGGGATTTTGTGCAAGAGGCTGGAAGGTGCGGGCCGGGTAATGACAGGTGCCACCGCGAGGGTGACACCCTGTCTTAGATTGAGGATTATCCCTTGGAGATTTTGAAGTCTCCTTTCTTGCCGTCGTGGCTCCAGGTGCCGGTCATGCTTGTTCCTACAACCTTTCCTTCGATGGTATAGTGCACCGGTTTGCCGTCATTTCCCTTGGCATCCGCTTCCATCGTGACCGTTCCAGTGTCTTTGTTAAAAGAGCCAGCCGTCAGTGGAACCGCATTAGCTCCCGGATTGACGGTGCCGGTGAGCGCAGTTCCATCCAACTTCAGTTCCAGAGTAACGGGATTACGATCTTTTTCTGACGGACCCCAGTCGCCTGTCCATGTCCCACTTAACGGGTCTGCAGATGCATCGGGGGTGGCAGCTGCGTCCGTTGCTGCGGGTTCGGGGGCTTTCTCCGGTTCTGAACTACAGGCCCCAAAGACCAGGAGTAGGCTCAGAACGAAGAGTAACAGCAGGCTACGTGTCATAGAAAATCCTCCTAAGAATTTGGTCCGGAAAATATTAACGGGCGCTGCAGTTCCTGTCACCTACGAAATTGTCCCCGGCCGGGCAAGAAAAATTGCCTAAATCCTTTCTAGTCTGTACATAATTCCGGCTTCGGAAACGTATATAAGGTTGGGTAGAAGGACCGACACCGTGGCCAGCGAGAACAAGAAATTCCTCCTGTTCAAATCCCTCATTGCCGTGGGCTTTGCCCTGAGCATCGTGCTGCTCTTCCAGACGATCGTTACTTATCAGTACGTGTCCGGAGAGCTGATGATGGAGGAAGCCGAGCGAGACAGCCAGCGGAAGGTGAATACTCTGGTCGGGGCTGTCCGAACCGCGCAAACCCAGGACATGGAAATTGTCGGCGGGATTCTCGAGGAGTTTCTCGAAGACTGGAGGCAGCAGGTCGCGTGGATCCGAATCCTCGATGGCATGGGCAGGCCGCTGGCCAAGGCCGGACGGGCACCCGAAGAACCTGTCGCTGCGGACAAACTTCCTCGGCCATTTGCGAACGAGAGCCGCCTCCCGCAGGAGCAGGACAGTCCGGTCGGGACTGTGTTGGTGTCG
The DNA here is from genome assembly GCA_035712125.1 of Terriglobia bacterium. Lineage (GTDB taxonomy): Bacteria > Acidobacteriota > Terriglobia > 20CM-2-55-15 > 20CM-2-55-15 > DASTBJ01. The sequence goes on along the minus strand of DASTBJ010000353.1, from coordinate 8,942 downwards.
ATACGGTCGTTCCGGACCGTTCCGATGGGGCCCTCGACACCACGCGGTACACCGCCGGCGGGTTTCGGTCAGCGTTCCGCTGCGCCCGCAGGGCAGGCTGGAACTGTTCCCCCCACGCCGGGTCCACCGCCGCCGGGTCCGCCCAACCCGGGTGAACCGGGGTTCGGTGGCCGTGGAGGTCCACCGGGTTCGCGTGGCCTGAGACCACCGATCGGTCTGAACTGGAATGTCGAAGTCGCTATTCTTCCCGAAAGTGTGTCGGGCTCATTTGCAAGCCTGCATAACAATCTCATCGTCGGCGTGTCGGCATCCTTAGCATTGATGGGTGCCTTAATTCTGCTGGCAGTGCGCTTTCCCCACTACCTTCGCGGTCAGCAAATCGAGCGCGAACTCAACCTGGCAAGACGAGTCCAGGCAGACCTGTTGCCTTCCGCCGAGACCATTTCACCGTACGTGGACTTTTCAGCCGAGTGCATCTCCGCATGGCAGGTTGGCGGCGACTTCTGCGATGTGTTCCACGTCGCTGAAGATCGGACAGCACTCGTGCTCGGTGATGTCTCCGGAAAGGGGATCTCGGCCGCATTATTGATGGCGCTGATCCATGGCGCCATTCATTCCGTCTCCTGGACCCGATCCACTCAGGATCACGTCAGTGCCAGCCGGCAGCTCAATACACTACTCTGCCAGAAAACCGCGGCAGAACGGTTTACGAGTCTATTCTGGGGATTTTTCGATCCGCAGCGTTCAACGATTCAGTACATCAACGCGGGTCACCCTCCCCCATATCTGATGAGGAAGACTAACGGCCAATTCGAGATGCACCGGCTTGAGATTGGTGGACCGGTGATGGGGCTCCTTGCCGGCGCCAACTACCAGCAGGGCGAAGAATTTGTTGCTCCGGGAGACCTTCTCGTTGCGTTCTCCGATGGCGTGGTCGAAGCGACCAACGAAACAGGAGAAGAGTTTGGCGACACACGGCTGGTGAACGTGATTCAGGAACTGTGGGACGCTTCCGCGACCGACATCCGGAACGCGATTCACAGGAAACTGAAGGAATTCACGGGCGACCTTCCCGTGATGGACGACCAGACGCTGATTGTGGTTCGCTTTAAACATAGCGCACAGACCATGGCGGAGACGCGATCGACAACCGCATCGGTCGTTTGATCCGTTAATCGTTGAAACCGAAGGAGGGTTCGCTGTCCGTAATGCGGAAGTTGCTGATCCTGATTCACCGCTATCTGGGGATCGTCTTCTGCCTGTTGTTCGTGACGTGGTTCATCTCCGGGATCGCGATGATCTATGCGCGGGGCATGCCGGCGCTTACAGCAGAAACCCGGCTGGAGCGTCTACCCCCGCTGAACCCGTCGGCGATTCACCTCACTCCGGACGAAGCCCTCACCAGGGCGGAACTGGGTCCTCCCGGGAGCGCGGACCTTGTAACCATCCTCAACCGTCCCGCCTACCGGTTCGACGGGATCACCGTGTTTGCCGACGATGGCGAGTTGCTTGAGGTCACACCCGAACTCGCGGCCGAAGCGGCGCGATTATTCATGCAACTCCCGCAGGAACGAATACGAGCTGCCGGGACGCTCAGGGACGTCGACCAGTGGACGATCGGCAAGCGGGAGCATACTCCACTCTACAAGTTCGAAGTTGATGACGCTGAGGGAACCGAACTCTATGTGTCCGGATTTCTCGGCGAGGTGATTGTCATGACGACCCGCGCGAGCCGCCGGCTCGCCTGGGTTGCCGCGATTCCCCACTGGTTTTACTTTGAGTGGCTGCGCACCAGACTTCAACTCTGGCGTCAGGTCATTCTGTGGACGTCGGGTCTGGGAACCCTCGCGGCGCTCATCGGGCTCGTCCTTGCAGTTCTGCAATTCCGTCGCAGGTCGCCCCACATTCCCTACAAAGGATGGTTACGGTGGCATTACATCACCGGCGTTGTCTTCGGTGCGTTTACGGTGACATGGGTCTTCAGCGGCTTCTTATCCGTCGAGCCCTGGTACTGGGCGAGCGACGGAGCCGTTGGTGGGCCGCAGGCCGCCGCGCTCCAGGGTGGCGAACTGGCCCTGCAGGACTTTCCGGTCGGCTTGCCTGAACTTTCCGAAACATCCGGTGCAAAGGAAGTGGAGTTTCTGAAGATTCAAGGCGAATCCTATTATCGCGTGCCAAATGGCGTGTCGACATCCACTCTCATTGCCGCGCCACTATTGCTGGTGCGAAACGATCCTTTCCACCCGGAGTCGCTGGTAGAACGGGTCCTCGCACCGAACCCCGAATTGAAAATACTCGAAGCGTCTCTTCTTGAAGACTACGATTCCTACTATTACGCCTTCGAGCGCCGTGCCCCGCTGCCGGTCCTGCGCATCAAGTTTGATGATCCGGAATCGACGTGGCTCTACATTGATCCTCAGATGAGCCAACTCGTGGGACGCGCTCACCGGCGTGAGAGGATCCAGCGTTGGATCTACCGCGGCTTCCACAGCCTGGACTTCGCCTTCTGGTACTACAACAGGCCTGCATGGGACATTGGCGTTATCTTCCTCAGCCTCGGCGGCACTCTGCTCAGTGTGATCGGCATTGTCATCGCATGGAAACGAGTCTGGCGCGCCGTAACGCGCAGTGCTTAGAAGTTCAGCCGGGCGCCGGAGACGATCCACGCTTTCGGACCCAGGAATCCATCTTCATAGGGTCTCTGCCCGAACATATTTTCCACTTTGACGTAGAGTTCGATGGTACGCGCTTCGCCCAATGGCATGTTGTGACGAACCATCACATCGGCTTTGATCGGACCGTTGAACCGAAACCGTCGCGACTCCGAATCAAAAGGTCCGCCAAACAGGACGAAGTTGTAATCGCTGTGGGCTGCCATGTCGAACGTGACGCTGGTTCTGCGAGCAATCCATTGAGTAGCCATCACGGTCACGATATGCGGCGATACATCCAGCACCTGATAGTAGTTTGTCCCTGAGGTCGGCAATCTCGAATCCGAGTTTGTGTACGTGTAGGAGGCTTGTATTTTCGTGCTGTAGCGGGGTGTGAAGCGGCCGCTGAACTCGAAGCCGCGCGCAATACCCCCGGGCCTGTTGGCGTATCCGAAGAACCTTCCGAAGCGATCATCTGTCAGATTTCTGAATCCAATGATCTGCTGAAGGTTGGTATAGAAGGCGGTTCCGCTCAGTTCGAGCCTGGAGTCTAACAGCAACTGATCGATGCCTCCATCCACCGCAACTGCACGCTCTGGCGCCAGCGTGGGATCGCCAAGGTAAGAGCCGAAGGAGACTCCAAATCGCTCATACCCTGATGGCGCGCGGAAGCTGTTCCCGACATGGGCGCGAAATTTTGTCCCGGTCTTTTCGAAGAAGTAGGCCAACGCCCCATCACCGGTATAAGCCGTCGGAACGGACAACGACGAAAGCTGGTCTGAATAGGGGTTCGTCGGATCGGCGAATTCGGGCGATTGCAATCGAAAGAATTGTGCTCTGCCGGCTACGGTCAATTGAAGGCGGCCCTGCAGGAAGCCAGCCTGATCCTGAAAGTACAAGGCATGACTCCGCTGCTGAAGATTCACGCGGTTTGATGACTCATCAGCGTCAATCCCGACGAACGTAAAATACCGTTCCTGTTCGAACTCATACCCCAGAGTCAGCAGGTTGTTTGCGCCCAGGCGCTGATCAAGGCGCGTCTGGATCGTATCGATGTAGCCATTAAAGTTGTCCCGCGCTCCCGGTTCGGGTTCGAAGGAACCAGGTCCCAGCGGGCCATCCATGAAGGCACGCCGTGTATCCACAGCCTGATAACCCACGCGATACGACGTACCAGGCGATATCTGGTGCTGAAAAAGCGCCATGCCGGAGAGAAAGCTTGCCTGCCTGCGGCCATCCGGGTCGACGCCGTTGGGAATGAAGGTTGCGGTTCCCGCATTAAATGGCTGCCCATTCTCGTACTTCTCCAATTCAGAAACCGGAAGGGCGATCGCAGGCGTTTCGCCGGTGGGAACGTTTGGCATCGACGATAGAAACGTGGGACTCTCCGTCGAGTTGAGATAGTTGCTCGAGTACCAGGCTCGTCCTGTTATCGACAATCCTTTTCCAAGCGCATATTTTGCGGAACCTTGCACGCTGTTGTTTCGGTACGGGAGGCCGTCGCGCACCCCTTTGGTCATGTAGAAGTGCGACCCCGCCCCACTGAAGGTGAACTTATCCTCAAGCAAGCCGCCACTGAGACTCGCGACGCCACGTACAACGCCCAGGCCGCCGCCTTCAACCCGAAGAGATCCGCGCAGGGGCCCGCCACCCGTATCCGATAGCGCGTTCACCACGCCTCCAAGCGCATTCGAACCGTACAGCGACGAACCGGAGCCGCGGAGAAACTCCACGCGATCGGTGTCCACAATCATCAAGTCTCCCCAGAAGGCCGTTGCATCGTTTTGAACACTTGCCGCGTCGCGAAACCGCATCCCGTCGATCAACAGCGCCGTATCGGGAGCACGCAACCCCCTTGTCTTGACCTCGGTGAGGCTGCCCGGTCCTTCTGTTGTCTGCACCCTCACTCCCGAGAGAGTTCGCAGTGCATCAGCGATCGACAATTCGTTTCGTGAGTCTAGTTCCGTGGCGTCGATGACGTCGATGGCCTTACCGGTCTCCATTACCGACAGTGGAATGCTGTTAGCGGTCACGGAAATTTCCGTCGACTTGCCCGACACCTTCAGGTCGAGATTTTCTGTGTGGTTGCCTCGAACCGAGACAGGTTTCGACCCATGCAGCGCGGAATCGGAGGCATCGGCCTCGAGCAGATATTCGCCTGCAGGAATCTCTTTGAAGGCGTAAGTGCCGTCCGATGCGGATCGCGCCGTGCGCAGTGCTCCGGAGTTTCTGTCGTAGAGTCGCAGCGAAGCGAGGGCGATCACGCGGCCATCGGGATCCAGCACAATGCCCGAAATCCCATCGGCAATGACCGGCGTGACGAGCGAGAGCGCAAGAATCGCAGAAGCCAGAATCCGACGCGCGCAAAATTTCATGATGCTCCTTTGAAAAGAGAGCGTCTGCGGAAAGAATTGGATTGTGAGGGGTATTCTATTGAAGCCCATCCTGCCCTTCCTCCCGAAGGCTCGAATGTGAGACGGCGTTTTCGCCTTGTCATCGGCAGGTCTTCGGACTTGCAGGCTTGAAAACTTTCCTACTGGCCGTTGCTTCCCAGTTCGCCGCGCGAACCAGTGCGTTGTTACGGCGTTCGTTCCTGCTTACCGCTGCGGGACAGTTCCGGATTCACACCGGATTCCCTTAACCGATAACGGGCGGGAGACTAACACGTGAACGGAGAGCGCTGCAAATGCAAATTAGGACGCAATCTGAAATCGTCCGAGTCCTGCATCTTAAAATGCAGTCGTACATGAGGCGTCATTTTCGAAGGAGAACTCCCCTCCTCGGCTGAGGAGGGGAGCTATTTTCGAAGGAAGATTCGTCCGAGTTCAGATTCCCTTCCGCCAAGTATATTTGCTGCTTTCAATTTGATCCCTCGCTCTGTAGGCCCCTCTTTTGTGGTACAACCAACTCCTCACATGGAATGCGCAAACGGTCAACGCCAACTGAATTGTGAAGCTTGCGGCGCGTCCTTTAGTTGCTGTCCCGAGCCAGTCGCGAACTGCTGGTGTGCAAGCGTCACGATCCCGGACTCCGTTCGTGCCGCACTGAAGGCCACGTTCACGGAGTGCCTCTGTCCGGCGTGTCTGGCCACGTACGCGCTGAAGCCATCCAGCCCGCACGCATGACATCGACCAGTCCATGGAAGGGTTTGCCCTGGCTTTCTGCGCCCACCTTTCAAGCTTTTCGTTCGGGTCGATTCATCATCGTGGAACTCGGCTGCCGGCATCGTGTCATCACAACGTCTTCGCGAATTGGTGGCGTCAGCGAGGAGGTTCAATACCTGGTGAATCACCAGAGTTGCGAGGCTGCAGGACACAACGATCGTTTTCTTCAGATCACAGAAGCGGGTCTGGAGGGCTATCACAGTAACGTTTGCGCGGAACTCACCCTTCCACCGGATACGACCGCGGTAATGGGAACGGCAGCCAATATGATTTACGCATCCCACCAGGTCGCGTCGTACGCGGACCTCCGTGTCGATGCAATCGTGACTGCAGGAGTTGAGGGCAATGCTGCAGCATCCGGGGATCCGTCCCAGTGGGTGGAGACGCCAGCGGGCTGGAACAAACTTCCCTCGGTGGCGGGAACGATAAACACGATCGTTATGGTCAACCAGCCGTTGAAGCCCGAAGCACAGGTGCGCGCGGTTCTTACCATCACTGAAGGAAAGAGCGCAGCTCTGATGGAACTCGGCATTTCCAGCCGATACTCGCAGAACCTCGCAACCGGGACCGGCACCGATCAGATCTGTCTTGCCTCGCCTGTCCGGAATGGTGCTTTCGAGTATTCCGCGACGAACCCCCACAGCAAGATGGGGGAGTTGCTGGGAGCCGCGGTACGCGCAGCCACTCGCGAGGCGCTTCGCTGGCAGAATGGCCTGGAGCCTTCGTTCACGCGAAGTCTGATTCATGCGCTTCGTCGGTACGGCTTCTCCGAAGAATCCTTCCTCGACGCCATGAAAGCGCGCCTGTCTGAGGCGCCGCTCGATCTGCTGATAAGGAATAAACAGGCCGTTCTCTTTGAACCCCAGGCTTCAGCAGCCGCATATGCGTTTGCTGCAGTTCTGGATCGCGTTCGTTTTGGCGTTCTGCCTCCGCTGACCGCACGCGATGCTCTCCGGCAACAAGCGGCGACGCTGGCTGTCTCGCTCTCGGCCAAGATCGAGGCGTGGTACTCGTTCTGGCAGAAACTTGATGTGGACATGACCCGCCCGCTCGATGCGGTCTATGATGCGGTCGCACTGGGCTGGACTTCGAAATGGGATTCGAGGGCCTAGTTCCTTCCCCGCTGCTTCTCCTCCTGGGACTTCTGCTCGACGCGGTATTCGGAGACCCTCAGATAAGACTGCATCCGATTCGTCTGCTCGGCGACACGCTCCGGATTTTCGAACGCCTTCTGCGGTCGATCGGGCTTGATGGATTTCTCGGCGGTTTTGCTCTCTTCCTTCTGCTTGCGCTACTTTGGATTGCGCTGCCCTCGGTTCTGATTCGCGAGCTCTACGTGAGGAGTACCTGGCTCGGCTCGGTCGTGCACGTTCTGGCCGTTTTCGTTCTGTTCGCAATGCGCGACCTCATCGACCACGTTCGATCTGTTCGGCAGTCGGCCAGCCGCGGTGACTTAATTGCAACGCGGGAAGCGATCGCGAGACTGGTTGGACGGGACACGAGCAAGATGGACGTGGCCGCGTGCCGGCGGGCCGCGATCGAAAGTCTCAGCGAGAGTTTCGTGGATGGATTCCTTAGCGCGCTAATGTGGTATGTGCTTGGCGGGCTTACCGGACTGCTTCTCTTCAAAGTAGCCAGCACCATGGATTCAATGGTCGGCTACAGGACCGAGCGATACAAGCGGTTCGGATGGTTTGGAGCGCGACTCGATGATGTGATGAACTTTCTTCCGGCTCGAATCGCCTGGCTTTTGTTAGGCGTCTGCGCGTTTCCGTTTCGTGCGTTGTCGAGTGCAAAAGGCTGGCGGATCGGGTGGCAACAACACGCCACCCTGCCGGGTCCGAATCCCGGTTGGAGCGAAGCGACGATGGCCGGGGTCTTACAACGGCGCCTCATCGGTCCGATCTGGCGCGACGGTATTTTGGTCACCGAGCTTTGGATTGGCGATGGCTCCGACCCGCCGGCAGGGTCAGACGTGGATGTTGGCAACGCCGTAAAGGTGTGTATCCTTGCGGCCATCGTTTCGACACTGTTTGCCGTGTTTGTTTTGTACGTAGTCACGTGATGGACGGACTTACTGATGGCTGAATCATGGCTTGAAAGAGTTGGTGTGCGGACGAGCATCATGGTCCTCCTGCTCGTTGCAGGATGTTCTCCGTCCTCCGACGCACCGGCTTCTTCAGGAAAGGACTGCATCGAACGGTACGATGCATCGACCGACTACTTCCCTGTCAAAATTTCGCCGGAGTTCGCCTCCAACTTTTCGGTCGAGTATCACAAGGCGTACAAGATCGTGACCGTACGCCGTCCGACCGAAGGGGGTATCGACAAATTCGTGCTGCTACAGTGCGGCGCACCTTCACCCAGCCTTCCGCCGGAACTCACGAACGCAACGACCATCGCGATTCCGATCGAATCACTGTTCTCTTCCTCGGCGACACAGATGCAATTGCTTGTCGATCTGGGCCGCGTCAATGCTCTTGCCGGGATCGGCCAGTCGCGTTACGTCACAACCGAGGCTGTTTTGGAAAGGATTCGGCAGGGTGAACTTACCGAATACGCCACCAACGATGTGATGGATACCGAGCTGATTATTCTCAAGGCGCCGTCGGTCGTTATGTCGAGTGGTGGTTACTCCGAGGGGTATGCCAGCCTGCGCAAGGCCGGCATCGCTGTTGTCGAGAATCAGGACTGGCAGGAGTCGTCGGCTCTCGCGCGAGCGGAGTGGCTGAAATTCATGGCGCTATTCTTCAACGAAGAAGAAATTGCCAACAGACAATTCGATGCCATTCGTGACCGTTATATGACGTTGAAGGAACGCACAGCGCGGATTCCGAAGGAGAACCGTCCGCGAGTCATGACCGGATTGGTCTATCGAGGCATGTTTGAGATTGCCGGTGGAGCATCGTACGTGGCGCGTCTGATCTCAGATGCAGGTGGCGACTATGTCTGGGCTGACAATCAAGCCGCCGGTGGTACATCCGTGGATTTAGAGTCCCAGATCGCTCGCGCCTCGGATGCGGACATCTGGATCAATGGTGGAGATTGGAAAAGTCTTGGCGCCATGTTGTCTGAGGAACAACGCTATAAACAGTTCAAAGCTTTCCAGCGCGGGAACGTCTGGTCC
>DASTBJ010000352.1:0-4180 GCA_035712125.1 Terriglobia bacterium | reverse complement strand
GGCAGCCGCCCTGGGTGACCCGCTGCGAGACTTTTTCCGCCGCTATCAGAACAAGGCGGCAATGATACTGGCCTTGATCTGTTTGTATCGCGTCTCCGACTTTGTTCTGAACATCATGAATCCGTTCTACCTCGACCTTGGTTTTTCGCTGGTCGAAGTGGCAGAGGTGCGAAAGATCTTCGGCGTTGCTGCGTCGATGTTCGGAGTGTTCGCCGGCGGTCTCGCGGTCGCGCGCCTGGGACTGATGCGTTCTTTACTCATCGGAGCCTTCGCAGGCCCCCTGAGCAATCTGGTTTTCATCTGGCTGACCGCGCAAGGCCATAGCCTGTCCGCACTCTTTGTTGCGATCGGAATCGATAACTCGCTGTCAGGCTTCGCGGGCACTTGCCTGATTGCGTACATGTCCAGCCTGACGGCTGCCGGATTCACCGCAACGCAGTATGCGCTGTTTTCCTCTCTATATGCCTTGCCAGGAAGACTTATCGCCTCCCAATCGGGTCGTATTGTGGAGACCGCGGCGCAATCAGCAACTGCGGGAGGCTGGCCATCGAGGTTGACAGGAATGTTTGCCCACCTGCCGGCGGACAGCTTCGCTCAGGCTGCAGAGAAATCGGGAGTCCCGCCGGCAGCGCTGGCCTCCGGGTACACGGTGTTTTTCATCTATTCAACAGTGATTGGAGTCTTCGCGATCGTGCTGGCTATCTTTGTGGCGCGACGAGAAACCAAGCCAAGCATGGAGGTTTTGCCAACGGCGATCGAGCAATCGCCTCGCTGATTCCGACGGTTGAGAAAAAGAAGGCCCATCACGGTGGTACCGCAATGGGCCTTCTTTTTTTGGACTGTTTTCCTTCAGACTGACCTATAGCCTTCGCCGCACGAGCCCGAGTCCGAGAAGACCGGCACCCAAAAGCAGCAGCGACGCGGGTTCGGGAACGGAGGGCGGCGGCGTAACGCCGAGACGTACCGCCCATTCCTCAAAACCAGCATTTGAGGGGTTCGCACCCGGAGTTCCGAACTGTGAATACAGGGTCACAAACTGCGTGCCTGCCCCCGTGAACAGGCTATTCGGGATATACAGGAACATGTCGCCCGACCCGCTGCCGGAATTTCGGCTTGCGTCCAGAATGATCTCGTCGACGCTGCCAACGCCGGACATGCGGAATATTTCGGTGGCGCCGGGGAAAGTAAGCACGAGCGGTGAGCCGCCTGACGTCAGATTGGCCGGAGCCTGCGCCGCACTCAGGAATAACTGGACCTGGTTCAACGAAAGCAGGCTCGTGGTTCCCGCGCTGCTCTGATTTACATCGAGCAAAAATTCACGATAGCTGGTACCGGACAGGTTAACTACTGGAACTTCGCTTAATTGAAGTGAATGTGTGAAATTGCCGCCGACAGTATCCATAGGAGTACCAGCACTTGTGTTGTACCCCTGCTCGCTGCCGTTGGCCTGGACTCTCAGAAAGGAATCGATCACCCCCGTGCCAGTGGACTGTGTATCGACCCAGATGGCCTGGTAAGTGCCGCCGAGTGCCGCTGAAGCAGTTCCGCTGTTGCCGGTGGCGAGGTTGATCGTCTCGCCGTGGGCCAGCGTTCCTGCGAATACCATCAGGGCAGCAGCCAGAACGAACTGTAATCTCCTCATTGCTCCTCCTTTGAGTTCAGAGGCCGTACGCAGACACCTATTTCACTGCACTAGGAGTGCCGTAGCCTGGCACCTTTGGGCGATGCCTTGTTTTTCAATGTCTTAATTCGATACACACTAATGGACTACTGTAAAAGCCCCCGACGATTTCTGAGCCGCTCGGGCAGAGCAGTGTCAATTCACCGAGATAGGGCCGAATCCAAAGTTGTAAGGCATGCCGACGGTTAAGGGGGCGAAAACGGTAGTCGAACCAACGATCCGGAAAATCTTCCCCACCGCGTGCTGTGATGGGCACTCCCGTCAACCTTTATTAATGTGCTAGTCTTCGGGTTTTCAAAAACCATCCAAAGGAGTTCCCGTGAACGTCTACGAAGGGAAAAACATTCGTAATGTCGGCATCGTTGGACATGGCGGCAGCGGCAAGACCTCGCTTATTTCTGCAATACTTTTTGATACCGGCGCGACGACACGACTCGGCCGCGTGGACGACGGCAACACCACAACCGATTACGATGATGAAGAGATCGATCGAAAAATAACCATCTCCTCAAAGCTGGCCTTCTGCGAGTGGAATAAGAACAAAATCAATATGCTCGACACACCGGGTTTCGTGAACTTCATCCAGGAGGCACGCGGCGCGCTTCGGGTCGCGGACGCCGCTGTGGTGGTCGTCGATGCCGTTTCCGGAGTCATGGTGCAGACGGAAAAAGTCTGGGGTTACGCAGAGGAGTTCGGGCTCCCCCGGATGGTGGTTGTCAACCGAATGGACCGTGACACGGCGAGCTTTGAGCGTTCCCTTGAGTCAATTCAGCAACTTCTGGGACGGATTTGCGTTCCCGTTCAAATTCCGATCGGCCAGGAAAAGGCATTCAAGGGCGTTGTGGACCTGGTCTCCATGAAGGCTTACCTCACCGCAGGCGACGGCAGCGCCAAATTCACCGAGGCAGCAATCCCTGCGGATGTGGAAGCCCGTGCGAAGGAATATCGGGACAAGCTTGTCGAATCTGTGGCGGAAAGCGATGAAAGCTTAATGGAGAAGTTCTTCGACTCCGGGTCGCTGACCGACGAAGAAGTCCAGACGGGTCTAAGGAAACAGGTCGCTGACGGCAAGCTCTACCCGATTGTCTACACGTCAGCTACGGCCAACATCGGTATACCGCAACTGTTGAACACGATCGTCAACTTCATACCGGACGCGACGGCCCGGGGTACGGTCACCGGGAAAAATCATCAGGGTGGGGACATCACACGCAAAATTGCGGACAACGAACCGTTCTCGGCGTTCGTGTTCAAAACGTTCTCGGACCCGTTTACAGGCCGAGTTTCACTTTTCCGCGTGTACTCCGGCGTTCTCAGCGCCGATACACATCCCTATAACGTCAACCGCAGTGTCGCAGAGAGGTTCGCCCAGACGGCGACCATGCAGGGGAAAGTCCTGGTAACCGTACCAAAGCTTCATGCCGGCGATATCGGCGCCGTTGCAAAGTTAAAGGACACCGTGACCGGCGACACTCTCACGGAAAAAGGTCACGAAATCAGCTATCCCGGTGTGAAATGGATCGAACCGGTGATCTCCTTCGCTATCGAACCGAAGTCCCGTGGTGACGAAGACAAGATCAGCCAGGCGATACATAAATTAATGGACGAGGATCTTGGACTCGGCTATCGCCGCGAACCGCAAACCAAAGAGTTTCTTCTTGCCGGCCAGGGACAGATGCACGTGGAACTCGCGGTTTCACGTCTGAAGAAACGTTACGGCGTGGAAGTGTTGTTGCATCCTCCAAAGGTTCCGTATCGCGAAACGATTAAAGGCAAAGCCGACGTCCAGGGCAAGCACAAGAAGCAGAGCGGCGGCCATGGTCAGTACGGAGATTGCAAGATCAAGATGGAACCCCTGCCGCGCGGCGGCGATTTCGAATTCGTAAACGAAATTTTCGGCGGAGCGATACCGAAGAACTACATACCAGCCGTCGAGAAGGGAATCCAGGAATCCCGACAAAAGGGTGTGCTCGCAGGCTTTCCCACAGTGGACTTCCGCGTCATCCTCTACGATGGCTCCTACCACGATGTGGATTCATCGGAAATGGCGTTCAAGATCGCGGGTTCGCTGGCATTCAAGAAGGGCATTAAGGAAGCGAGGCCAATCCTTCTCGAACCGGTCATGAATGTCGAGGTTGTCGCGCCGGAAGAATTCGCCGGCGACTTGATGGGCGATCTCAACAGCCGTCGCGGCCGCGTTCAGGGTATGGATGTCCGAGGCCGCAGCACGATCATTAAAGCCCAGGTACCGCTCGCTGAAATGCTCAGCTACGCCTCAGATCTCACTTCAAAGACCGGCGCACGCGGCAGCTATACCATGGAGTTCGACCATTACGACGAAGTGCCCGGTCATCTCGCCGACAAGGTTATCGCCAACGCGAAGGCGGGCGGCACCGGCGAAGAAGAGGAAGAGGGATAGCGAGAACATAAAAAGAAATGGTTAATTGTTAATGGTTAATTGTTACTTGTTATCTTCGGATGCGCCTCTCGGCGCGGCAT
>DASTBJ010000351.1:0-22728 GCA_035712125.1 Terriglobia bacterium | reverse complement strand
TGAAGACCGCCGCAGGCCCTGCTGATATGCCGCCGACACGAGGCCGCCGGCAGCTTGACGGCTGGGAATACTGCTGATATGGTTTTCCATATGAAGACGACCCTTAATATCGACGATAACGTCATGGCCCGCCTGAAGCGGGAGTCGGTCCGCACCGGCCGCACAATGTCCGAACTGGTGGAAACTGCGCTGCGGCGTCTGCTTCAGAGCAAGCCGGGTCAGATCGAGTTGTCGCCCCTGCCTTCATTCAAAAGCGGCGGGGCCATGGTTGACATTGCGGATCGTGAGGCTCTCTATCGCGCGATGGAAGGCCGTTGATGTTTGTCGTGGACACCAATGTCTTGGTCTACGCCGCCGACGAGAGCGCGCCCGAACACGACCGGTGCCGCGGTCTGCTGGAACGATGGCGCCGGAGCAGCGGGGCATGGTATCTCACCTGGGGGATTTGCTATGAATTCCTCCGCGTCGTAACTCATCCGCGCGTGCTTCGACAGCCCTGGACAATGGATGCGGCAGTGCGTTTTCTGGCGGCCGTGCAAGAGTCTCCCGGGCTGGACCTTCTGGTTCCGACGGAGCGCCATCCACTCGTTCTGTCGGATGTCGTCGCAGAGGTGCCTTCACTCTCAGGAAACATCGTTCATGACACTCAGACCGCTGTCATCATGCGCGAGCACGGGATCCGGCGTATTTGTACGAGGGATACCGATTTCCACCGGTTTCCGTTCCTCGAGCCGATCGACCCGTTGACCAGCGAGCCCTGACTATCCGCCCGAATTGCGGCTGTTTGTGGCGACAGTTAGCTTTCGAACCCAGCAGGCCCTGCTCTGGCTGTATCTGTAGAGTCCCGGTCCGATACAATCCCGCGTTGAACTCCTGCAGTTTCTTATTGTTCAAAGAACTCTGTTAAGACATCAACGCCTGTTGACCGAACACTGCATTTATCCACTTGCGTGCTTGTATGGGTGAGTCATTTCTTCTGAAGCAACGCCTGCCAGTTTTCAATCAGGGTGAGTTCCGAAGTGCCTGCCTGGCCGGATGGCATCACGATGAGAAATTTGCTTCCATCGGCGTTCACATCATAGTTCCTGAAGAAGCTTGCTGAATTCGTTGGGAACAGCGATTGTCTTGCGCCAACTTCGATCGAACCGCCCTTCACCTGAATCTCCGCGGCCATCAGTATGTTTCCCGGCGCCAGATAGAATAGTTCCTTTCCACGCCATCGAGGCTGACGTCCTCCTCCGATTGAGACTTGCCAGTTACCGTCTCCCTTTGGAAATGGAGCAACGTAGACCTCCCCGTTCCCTGTGCCCTTCTCATCTGCAACGTAAGCCATCCATTTGCAGTCCCGCGAAAGAGTGGGTTCCTCCCTATTGAATGAAGTCTGGTGCAGGAAGGGCACCGGTTTCCGATCGCCGAAGAGCGGAAGCACCCAGATGTCCCATACGGGCGTTGTTTTCTGTTCACCACGCGCATAGGCGATGTAGTTTCCACACCAGGAGTCGACATACTCGGCTGCATCGTCCTCGAGCAACGCCTGGCCAACTCCCGTCCCATCTTCGGACTTCAAATAAACATCATACTGGCCCTTGGGATTTGTGGAGAAAGCCAGTTTCCTTCCGCCCTTGTATTCGGCTGGCGACCAGACGGGAGTCCAATTGTGGAATTCGTCGAAAGTGAGACGACCCCGGGGCTGCTTTTGAACCAGGTCATAAATCCAGATATCCCGGGTTGAGGGGGATCTAACGACGGCTACCGCGACTTCCGTGTCATCCGGAGAAATCCTTGGCGTGAAGAAAGCCTGCTTGTCGACGACGATTTCTCCCGGAGTACCGTTACGGTCGAACCACTGCAATTGCTGATTGGATTGAGTCGGGCCGGAAAGGTAAAGCAGCATGCCGGTCCGTGAGGCCGTCACGCCGAGGACGCTCTCGCCCTCTCGCGGACGGGCGATCGTTACAGGATCGCCAGAGATTTCGAGACGCTTGTGGTCGAAAGGCCGTGCCGTCAGCGCCCCATCCTGCACGAATAGAAGATGACTCGAGGACACGGAGAAGACGCGTGACTCCGCTCGCAGGACCAGCAGGGGCTCGCGGCCATCGAGAGATCCAGCATAGATCCCATTCAGGTCGGATGAGGACGAAATAACGTAATAAAGGAAATGGTTGTTATCCGGGAGTAGCTGTGGCCAACGGTGACTCGTTTCCTTGCGCGACGTATTAAGCGACGTGACAGGAATGGGCTGACCCCCGTTTGCGGAGATGCGATAAATGGGGGACGTCGAACTTGAAGTAAAGAGGATGATGTCATCCGGCGTCCAGACGCCGCCCGCTCCCGAAGTGATGTCGGTAACTTCCGCGGGTGGGCCGCCTGTCACTTCGATTCTCATCAGCTTTCGGCCAGCAAAAAATCCAATGCGCCGTCCGTCCGGTGCCCAAAATGGATCATCCGCGCCTTCTGTACCCTTCAAGGGTGAGGCGTCCTCCAGGGAATCGAGCGAACGCACCCACAGGAAAGACTTCCCACCCGGCCCGGGAGCCACATACGCTAAACGTCTCCCGTCGGGCGAAGCCCGCGGCTGACTGATCCTCACAGGACTACCATCAGCCGTCCTATGGAGAATCTCGCTGACGATTGCTCTTTCAGGAGCATCGGACGTGCGCCGATACATCATCGCGGCGAGTACAACTGTCGCCAAAAGCAGAAGAGCCGCAACGCTCCAGGGCAGAACTCGCCTGAGCGAACCTTTCCTTCTCGCGTTGGTGTCCGTCACTGAGACAATCACCCGCTCATCGGCAGTCAGCATTTCATCGAGAGCCAACCGTGCATCGCCTATATCGCGCAGGCGCTGTTTAGGATCTTTCTTCAAACAACGGCGAAGAAGTTCGCGCACCGGCGCCGGAGTTGCCGCAGGAAGAACCTGCCAGTCCGGCTCATCCCGAAGCACGGCGGCGAGGACGTCACTGACCGTGGGGCCTCCGAACGGCCGGCTGCCAGAAATCATCTCGTACAATACGCATCCGAAGGACCAGATGTCGGCACGACGATCCACGGTGTCGCCGCGCGCCTGCTCCGGAGACATGTAGGCCGCGGTCCCGATGATGACTCCTGTCTGGGTGACAGAGGCCGCCCGTGTCGGAGCAGTATCCATCATCTCCTGGAGACTTTCCGCTGCATCACCGCGAGACGGCTCCAGCGTCTTCGCCAATCCGAAATCCAGGAGCTTGACCTTGCCCTCGGTGTTGATCTTGATATTTGAGGGCTTCAGGTCCCGGTGGATGATTCCTTGTTCGTGCGCGTATTCGAGCGCCTCGGCGATTTGTCTCGCGATGGGGACAGCGTCTTCAACGCTCAACGGGGTTTCGGCAAGACGCTCTGCCAGCGTCGGGCCTTCCACCAATTCCAGGGCCAGAGCACGCGTCGAGCGGAATTCTTCCAGGGAATAAATCGCCGCAATGTGCGGATGATTCAGCGCAGCGAGGGCCTTTGCTTCACGTTGGAAGCGCGACATGCGCTCGGGATCGCGCGCGAACTTTTCGGGCAGAATCTTGAGCGCGACCTCACGGTTCAGATTCGTATCGCGCGCCCGATACACTTCGCCCATCCCCCCCGCGCCAAGCGGCGACTGGATGTCATACGGGCCTACTCGAACTCCCGGAGAAAGCGGCATCGGCCGGAGTATGCACCTATCAGAATCAACGACGCTCTAAAAAAAATGGGGTCACGGTCGAAAACACGAGTTTGAAATGGGAGAGGTATGGAAAGCGCGAGACACACGACTGGAGCGCACCGTCGCCGTCAAGCGGCTCCGCGGCGAATACGGCGACCGATTTCAGAAAGAGGCGCTTCGGATTGATCGAAGCAATGGGGTTTTCAATCTCATCAGCGGACGGGTCATTGCAGTATCGATATGGAGACTCTCAACTTGCTTTGTCGAACTCGTTCTCCGCGAGCCAAATTCCGAGTGCCTCTCCAAAGCTGCCTGCTCTTAGGCTCGCCTGGACAAACTGACGGCAATCCGCACAGAGCAAGAGGTGGACAAACTCACCCTGTTCGATAGTGACAACGACGTCGTTGAGAAGATCCCAGATCCTGTGGGGTGGGAGGTGATCCCTGTGCGCCAGAAGTTTCTCGAACATCTTGTTTGATGGGTAGCATGCCCCAGAACTTAACGGGGCGAAATACACAAAGTTTCCCTGGTTGATTTCGGCAAAATTGCCCTGATCATCGCATAACGACTTTGGAGCTTGGCATGAGTTGTCAAGAGACATGCGAGTTCTAACCGAGCTACCGCAAAGGAGCTCTCTCTATGACCCGTCTATGTCAACGCGTGATCGAACATATGTCGCTGTCCCCTGCCATCTGTCGTTTGTACGGCGAGGCGTTTGCCATCCGGCGACAAGCGCGGATGTCGGTACGGCGTGGGCGGCAGCGGGAGGGGCGTTCTTATGCCACTCCTGAGGTCCAGACAGCGCATATTGAGCAGGATTGTTCCGAACAATTGCCCGCAATAAGGTGCTGAAGCGAGCGGGACGTAGGAGGTTCAAGCGGGGGTGCATGGGCATTTCCCCCGATCACGCATAAAACCTTCCGCTGGCAGGCTGCTCCGGGGCGGTACTCCATGCCGACAGAAAGGAGGTGGAAAACACGTTGTCCTGCCGATCTCTTCGAATTTCCGGACCTGCTGAGATACCGGCAGCGCACTTCCCTCTCGTTCCTGTTGACCTGTCGGTTTGTACATGCTTTTATGCTTTTATGCGCACCACGGTCGATATACCAACGGAAGTGATTCGAAAGGCCAAAGCGATCGCCGCCGAGCGGGGAGAGTCGCTCAAAGCTTTGCTGACGCGCGCAGTATTATCGGAGATAGGCAAATCAACTAACCGATCGAACTCCCCGCGGCACGTTCGGCTGCCCCTATTCGGCAGTCCGGGAAAACCGATCGACGTCACAAATGAGGACATTGCGCGCGCAGTGGCTGCGGACGATGGCCAGAACATCCACCGCCTTCGACCAACTCAGAAGAAGAAATGAAAATTCCCGATGTGAACGTGTGGCTGGCAGCCTCGTGGTCCCGTCACTCGAGTCACAAGATTGCGAAAGACTGGCTGGATGCCGAGCAAGAGGACCTGGCGTTCTGCCGCGTCACTCAGATGGCACTACTCCGTCTGCTGACGAATCCCGCCATCGCCCGCGAGGATGTCTTAACCCGGCGCCGTGCGTGGGAAATTTACGACCGGCTTGCCGCGGATCCTCGAATCCGGTTGTTGGGGGAGCCGCAGGGCCTGGAGTCCCTATGGCGGGCGTTCTCCAGGCGTGACGACAAGAGCCATCTTCTCTGGACGGACGATTATCTGGCCGCTTTTGCTCAAGTCGCAGAGGCTGAACTTGTGACTTTGGACAAGACGCTCCCAAAGCGATACCGATCTGTCCAGATAACGTATCTGGGCTGAGTTGTTCCGACCTGTTGCCACTACGCCGCGCGACCAACCGCCCGGGTCCAGAGGCCAGTCGGACCGGGAAGGGTTCGAGGAACAAAGGAATCGGCCGCAACAGCAGATTCCTGCGACGCAGGAGGAATTCCGGCAGCAGCTCCGAAGTAAAATTAACGCGCGCTGTTCTCGGAAAAATCAGACTCCGTGAAGTGATTTCATCGCAGGCTGGCCCACGGATCCCTCGGCTAGGGCTTTGCGCTCAGGCCCTTGTACAGGATGACATCAGTGATGCTGCGAACGCGGACGATGGCGAGGCGTGAGCCGTCACGTGACCAGGCAAAATCGGGGATCGCACGGCCGTCGGTGAAGCGGGTGAGTTGGCGCGGCGGGCTGCCGTCGAGTGGCTGGATCCAAATGTTGGCTTGCGGCGACGGGATCACAAAAGCAATACCACGACCGTCAGGCGTCCAGCGAACTGGACCGCCGTCGGGATCCGCCACCGTCAAGCCGGACGGGGTCAGCCTTTTTTGTGATGTACACGTCGGCAGGTCGCAGGCCACAATCACAGGTCGATTCTCCTGGTCGAGAGTTACAAACGCGACAGACTTCCCATCCGCAGACAGGTCCGGCGTTCGGCCCTCCATGTCCACGATCTCGGACGCCATGCCACCATCGAGGGGCATCATCCAGATCCCCTGGTCCAATGCATAGATGGCGGCCCGGTTATCACGGGTGACGCCAGCCAGCCACCTGGCGGTGCTGGCTAACCGCACCGCGTGGCGCCCGTCAGCGTCCGCCTTCCACATCGTACCGAATGTCTCGAGTGGTCCCCAGGATAGGTAAACAATCGTTCCGCCGTCGGACGTGACTGCGGGGAGTGCTGCGTCGACAATGACAGGTCTCGTGTGCTCCTGATCGGGAGCGAAGGCGGCTATCGCCCTGCCATTGCCTTGCTGCGCGACGTAAAAAAGGTCCTGGCTCGACCACGACACGGTGGATCCGGGGATTCCGGGGGGCGCCACTCTTGAGATTACATCGCGACCATTAGCCCCCGCGCTGTCTCCCACCCATATAGCCGCGACCTTTTCGGTTCGCGCCGTCGCCAGGCTGTCACGATCTGCCGTCAGAGTGACGCTCGTATAGTTATTGAGGTCGTTCGTCAAAGGCGACGAATCGCCGGTTGGATAAGGAAGCCGCCACAATTGCACGGGCGCAGCTGGTGCGCGTGAGCGACTCCAGAGAAGAGAAGAGCCGTCGATCCATGTCCCGCTTCCAGGCGGCGTCTGGATCAAGTCCTGAACCGAGCCATCGGCGACGGTTACGAATAGCACATACCCGCGCAACACTCCTGACTCTGACCCTACTCCACGGGCCGCAATGACTTTCCCATCAGGTGACCACGCAGGACGAAGATCGTCGCCACCCGCTAAACGGAACATAAAGAACCGAGGATCCGGTTTCTCACGCATCACGAGTACTTGCTCGTTCCGGCCGTCGGCGTCGGCGATAACGAGTTCCGTACGCGCCAGGTCGCCGCGAACGAACGCCATGCGCTGTCCGTCCGGTGACCACTCAACCGGGCTTCCAACATTGTCGATGAGACGTCTTGGCGCGAGATCACCAATTAGGGGCACGCGCCACAATGTGAAGTCGAGGCGGGGCGTCTGTCTCGCGGTCACATAATCCACATAGTTTCCGTCTGGCGTCACCGTCACGCCCGCGATGCGGACGTTACGCTCCGGGGGCACGATCTGCCTATTGCTTGCAATGGCCGTCTGACGTATCCACAGGCTTTCTTCGTCGCCATCGCGCTGCACGTAAACGACGTACCTGCCGTCGGGGGAAATCGCCGGCAGGGCTGCGTTACCGGTTGTCGTCAACTGTTCGACTTCGGCGTTCTGGAGTGAAAAAGCAGCCGCCGGCGAGGACTGCCGATCGCTTCGTGTGGCCAGGTAGAAACCGCTGGCGAGAACTACGGCGATCAGGGCTGCGAACGACAAGGCTCGCCAGTGGCGGCGGACAAGCGCAACAGCCAGTTGGGAATCCGGAGCGGGGGCTACTCGGCTCGCGACAGCCGGACCGCTCGAGCCGCGATCGCGCCTGATGCGTTTCAGACCCGACAGCATCTCAGGCGCGCTCTGACAGCGAACGTCGCGATCCTTTTCGAGCGCCGTTTCAATGAGTCGATCGAGTTCTGCCGACACGCCCGGATTCAGCCGGCTCGGCGGCGGAGGCGTTTTGCTCAGGATCTCGTTAAACACGACCGCCGCAGTCGTCCCGGTGAACGGCGGAGCGCCCGCCACCATTTCGTAGAGGACGACCCCGAAAGAGAACAGATCTGTTCGGTGGTCCAATTGCTCGCCGCGCGCCTGCTCGGGCGACATGTACACAACCGTACCCAGAGTCGTTCCCGGAGCGGTCAGGGTCGGCGCGGATGTCATTTCAACCGTATCGGCCGAGAGCGCCGGAGTGAGCGATTCCGCGATCTTGGCCAACCCGAAGTCGAGCAGCTTGGCGGAGCCACGAGCCGTGATGAAAATGTTGGCCGGTTTGATGTCGCGATGCACAATGCCCGCACTGTGCGCGGCGTCAAGACCCGCGGCGATGTCGATACCCAGGCTCAGAAGTTCGTCGATCGAAAGCCGTCCTTCGGCGAGCCGCTCGCGAAGGGTCTTGCCATCGAGCCACTCCATTACGATGAACAGCTGCCCGTCATGTTCGCCAATCTCATGAATCGTGCAGATGTTCGGATGGTTGAGCGCGGAAGCGGCTCGCGCCTCTCGACGGAAACGCTCGATGGCACCCGACTCGCGCGCCCGCTCGCTCGGCAGAAACTTCATCGCTACCTTGCGGCCAAGGGACAGATCCTGGGCAAGGTAGACAACGCCCATCCCGCCCCCGCCGAGTACAGACTCGACACGATAGTGACTCAGCGTGTCGCCAGGTTTCATGAGGTTTGCGTTTCTCAACCGGAAACGCAACGGTTGGATAAGAGAAAAGCGTTTCAGTGACAGGAACTCGGATTCAGAACGATTCCGCCGTTCGTGTGTACTATACACACTTCCTGAGGCTGCAGAATGCGAATCCAAAACCGCGAGCGTGCTGTGCGACCTGAAAAACAGAGCCCAACCTGACGGAAAGACGCTTACGCGACATTGGCTTGAAGAAATCTTCGATGGCGGCGCAATCGTGCGCCCATTACGCGCGAGGAGATCGTTAGGCGACGCGCGCCAGCCGTTGCTGATCGTGCCCGGCACTGTCGACCCGTCTACGTCATTGAGACGACGGCATCAGAAACGGAGAGAGGGGGATTCGAACCCCCGATAGAGCTTTTGACCCTATAACGGTTTAGCAAACCGCCGCCTTCAGCCACTCGGCCATCTCTCCATTCAACCTGTTCAGGCGACGAAACCCGAACATTATATGGACTCTAGCGGCAAAAGACCACGACCGTACTTATGATCCGATCAAAACCATTGATTTGACGGGTCCTATCGACGACCGATACGCTCCCCAGACGTTTCACTGTGCCCTGGAGGTCGGATGAATTCACCAAACAGTCCAATGAGGCGGTTCCGTCTACTGGTGGAAAACCGGCATGGGGCGCTTATTAAAATCGTGGGTACCTTCAGTACCCGGGCTTACAACATTAATAGCCTGTACGTCACCCCGGATCAGGACGAAGAGCTGAGCCAGCTCACCGTGACACTGCGGTGTGATGACCGCCAGTGCGAGTTGCTTCGCAAGCAATTGATGAAGATCGTCGACGTCGTCGACGTACAGGTCGAAGAATACGATTCCGCTACGGACAATGGAGGTTATGAGAATGGCGACAATATATTACGAGCAACACGGTGACATTTCCCGGCTGAAGGGTAAACAGGTTGCAATCCTGGGTTACGGCAGTCAGGGCCATGCGCATGCTCTCAACCTGAAGGAGAGCGGCGTCAGTGTCGTCGTGGGACTCTATCCGGGAAGCCCGTCGGGCGACAAAGCGAAGGCTGCCGGGTTACGTGTGCTTTCCGTTGAGGAAGCCGCAAAGTCATCCGATGTGATGATGATGCTCACCCCCGATGAGCGCCAGCGGAAGATCTACAGCGAGTCGCTTCTTCCGAATCTCCGCCAGGGCCAGACCCTGATGTTCGCGCACGGATTCAACATTCACTTCAAGCAGATCCAGCCTCCGTCCATCATCGATGTTTCGATGATTGCGCCGAAGGCTCCCGGACATCGCGTCCGTGAGCTGTTCACCGAAGGCGTTGGCGTGCCGGCCCTGCTCGCCATTCACCAGGATGCCAGCGGTCAGGCAAAGGAGAACGCGTTGGCCTATGCCTTAGGGCTCGGCTGCCTCAAGGCGGGCGTCATCGAAACGACTTTCAAGGAAGAGACCGAGAGCGACCTTTTCGGTGAACAAAGTGTTCTGTGCGGCGGAACGTCTGCCCTCGTCAAGGCGGCTTTCGAAACCCTGGTTGAAGCCGGCTACCAGCCGGAGATCGCCTATTTCGAATGCATGCACGAACTGAAGCTCATCGTGGACCTGTTCTATCAGGGCGGTCTCGCTTATATGCGTTACTCCGTCAGCGATACGGCGGAATATGGCGACTACACCCGCGGCCCCCGCGTCGTTGATGCCGACACAAAGAAACGCATGAAGCAGATCCTGTCGGAGATTCAGAGCGGCCAATTCGCGAAGGAATGGATTGAAGAAAACGAAAAGGGCCGCCCCAATTTCAACGAAATGCGCAAGAAGGAAGCGGCTCATCAGATAGAGGAAGTCGGTAAGAGGCTTCGCGACATGATGGCGTTCCTCCAACCGAAGAAACGGGAAACTGCCGGAGTTCGCTAAATGACTCAGACCATTTCAGGCGGGGACATCATTGTCAGGACTTTAGCCGACGAAGGCGTCGATACCATCTTCGGCTACAGTGGCGGCGCCATCCTTCCAACCTACGACTCCATCTTCCGCTTTAATGAGGATTGTGAGAAGGAAGGCCGTCGACCCATCCAGCTTATTGTTCCCGCCAGCGAGCAGGGAGCCGGCTTCATGGCGGCCGGCTACGCCCGCTCGACGGGCAAGGTTGGTGTGTTTCTGGTCACGTCCGGTCCGGGAGCAACCAACAGCGTCACGCCGATCCGCGACTGCATGGCCGACTCCGTCCCGGTTGTGTTGATCACCGGGCAGGTGCCACGCGCGGCCCTCGGCAGTGATGCGTTTCAGGAAGCCCCGGTTTTCAGCCTGATGAGCACGTGCGCTAAACATGCCTTTCTTGTAACGGATCCCGAAGAACTCGAGGCTACCGTTCGCTCTGCGTTCGAGATTGCGCGAAGCGGGCGGCCCGGCCCAGTGGTGGTCGATATCCCGAAAGACGTTCAGAACTGGATGGGTGCCTATCAGGGCAAAGGGTCGTTGACCCTTCGAGGATATGACCGTCGCGTGCGCGAAATTCAGAACTCACGAGTTACGCCCGAACATGCGAAGGCGTTTTTCGATCTGCTGGCGGCGAGTGAGCGGCCGGTGCTCTACGTCGGCGGTGGAATCATCAACTCCGGAGCGGCCGAAGAGTTGCGCAGGTTTTCTACGGCGTTTGGCATTCCGGTCACGACAACGCTGATGGGGCTGGGGGCGATGGACTCCGTCGATCCTCTCTCGCTTCAGATGCTGGGAATGCACGGTGCCGCCTACGCCAACTATGCGATAGAAGATTGCGATTTTGTGATTGCGGTGGCTTCACGCTTCGACGATCGTGTCGCCGGAAAACCGAAAGAGTGGGCTCCCGCGGCAAAGGCCATCGCCCATATCGATATCGACTTCGCAGAGCTCGGCAAGGTCAAGTCGGTGAATTGGGGCCACGTTGGAGATGCGAAAGCCGCCCTCGCGGATCTGCTCGCCGCGGGATCCGGCTTCAGTAAGGATTTCTCGGCGTGGCGCGCTCACCTGGACAAGATGAAGAAAGATCATCCTCACAACTACGATCGTTCGAGCGAGCTCATCCAACCTCAGTACGTGCTCGAGTGCCTGAACGAGGTGGTCCGCGGTGACGCGATTTTTACGACGGGTGTCGGTCAGCACCAGATGTGGGCGGCGCAATACCTTCAGCTGAAAAACCCACGCTCGTTTCTGACATCCGGTTCCATGGGAACCATGGGTTTTGGGCTACCGGCGGCGATTGGCGCTCAGTTCGCGAATCCCGGCAAGACCGTCATCAACATCGACGGGGACGGCAGCATCCGGATGAACCTCGGCGAGCTGGAAACAGTTACCACCTACAACATGCCGGTAAAGATTCTAGTCCTGAACAACAGCGGTGACGGCATGGTTCGGCAGTGGCAGCGTCTGTTTTTTGCCGAGCGTTTCTGCGGCAGCGACAAGTCTCTACACAAAAAGGATTTCGTCAAAGCCGCCGAAGCGGACGGTTTTGAGTTTGCGATTCGCCTCTCCGAGAAGGCGGATGTTCCGGAAGTTCTGCGACGTTTTGTTGAATATCCCGGACCGGCCTTTCTCGAGGTTGTTATTGATCAGAACGCCTGTGTATATCCAATGATTGGACCTGGTTCGGGCTACAAGGAAATGGTAACGGGTGAGTTTATCCCGGCGCGCACGGTTGCAGCGCAAGGCGCCGGAAAAGCCGATCTGTTTTGAGAACGAGGAAACCATGGACAACAAATTAATTATTTTTGATACGACTCTGCGCGACGGCGAACAGGCTCCTGGCTTCAGTATGACCATTGACGAAAAACTCCGAATGGCGCGCCAGCTGGAGAAGCTCAATGTGGACATTCTCGAGGCCGGCTTTCCTATCGCGTCGGAAGGCGATTTCGAGGCGGTACGCCGTGTATCGGCGGAAGTACGCACGCCCGTCATCGCGGGCCTGGCGCGATGTGTAAAGAAAGACATTGATCGCTGCGCCAAGGCCCTCGAAGGCGCCAACAAGGCTCGCATCCACGTTTTCCTCGCCACGAGTGATATCCATCTCAAATACAAACTGAACAAGACGCGTGAAGAAGCTTTGGCCGGAGCCGCCGAAGGAGTTCGGTATGCACGCACCCTTTGCGAGAACGTGGAGTTCTCCGCCGAAGACGCGGGCCGCACGGACATTGACTTCCTTGCGAAGGTAACCGAAGCCGTCATCGACGAAGGTGCTACAACCGTCAATCTTCCCGATACAGTCGGGTACTGCACGCCTGAAGAGTACGGTTTGATGATCAAGACGCTACGCGGCAAAGTTAAGAACATCGATAAGGCCATCCTGAGCACGCACTGCCACAATGACCTGGGGCTGGCCGTCGCGAACTCGCTGGCAGGCATCCAGAATGGCATCCGGCAGGTGGAATGCACCATTAACGGCATCGGAGAACGCGCAGGTAATGCGGCCCTCGAAGAGATCGTCATGGCGCTGCAGGTGAGAAAGCAGTTCTATGGCGTCCATACAGCGATCAACGCGCTGGAGCTGTACAACTCGAGCCGGCTGCTGAGCGAAGTTACAGGAATGCCGGTGCAGGCTAACAAGGCGATCGTCGGCGACAATGCGTTCGCTCACGAAGCCGGAATTCATCAGGACGGCATGCTGAAGAATGCCATCACGTACGAGATCATGACGCCATCGTCCGTCGGTGTGCCCGAAGGAAAGATCGTCCTTGGGAAACACTCCGGCCGGCACGCGCTCGTGGCCCGATGCCGTGCGATAGGAAAACCCCTGAACCCTGAAGAGCTGGAACATGCCTACATGCTCATGACCACCGTTGCGGATCGGAAGAAGAAGGTGGATGACAAAGACCTTGAGGACATCATCACCGCCGCCCGCAGCAAGACCACGACGGGCGCTGCCGCAGGACCTGCATGAAATACCAGATTGCATATCTGCCGGGAGATGGCGTCGGACCAGAGGTTCTGGCCGAAGCTCGCCGGGTGCTCGAACTTGGTGGCCGGTTGTTCGACCAGTCTTTCCAGATCGTTGAAGGCGCGATTGGCGGCAATGCCATCGATCGCTACGATTCCCCGCTGCCGCCGCCGACCATCGAACTCTGCAAAGGCTCCCATGCCGTTATGCTTGGCGCTGTCGGAGGTCCGAAATGGGACGGCTTGCCGTCGGCAAAAAAGCCTGAGCGCGGTCTGCTGGAGCTTCGCACTTTGCTCGGCAACTACGCCAACCTTCGCCCGGTTTATGTGTTCGATTCGCTGGCCAACGGGTCCAATGTTCGTCCGGAAGTCGTGCGTGGCGTCGACCTCGTCTTCGTCCGTGAGCTCCTGGGCGGTGTCTATTTCGGCACCCCCCGCCATCGCGATGCCAGCCGCGCGGTGGATACGGAAGTCTACACCGTTGAAGAAGTTCGCCGCGTTGCGCGAGTCGCATTCTCTCTGGCACGGAGCCGTCGCAAAAAGCTGACTTCCGTGGACAAGGCTAACGTTCTTGAAACATCGATTCTCTGGCGGCAAACCGTTGCCGAAATTGCGCGCGACTTTCCCGACGTCACTGTCGAGAATCTCTACGTCGACAATTGCGCGATGCAGCTCATTTTGAAGCCCAAGAGCTTCGATGTCGTCGTGACGAATAACCTTTTTGGCGACATTCTCAGTGACGAGGCGGGCGTGCTGGCCGGAAGTCTCGGGATGTTGCCTTCGGCTGCAATCGGCGGTTTTGCCGGACTCTACGAACCGATCCATGGTTCGGCGCCGGACATCGCCGGGAAGAGCATCGCCAACCCTATTGGGGCGATTGCCTCCGTGGCGATGATGTTCGAGCATTCATTCAAGCAACCGGAAGCCGCGGGGCGAATCCAGAGCGCCATTGCCAGGGCGCTCGATAAGGGCTACCGCACACGCGACATCTATTCAGAATCTGCCGCGGATGCTGCGAGCCATAAACTCGTAACGACCAAAGAAATGGCCGATGCCATTTGCAGGTATATCGAAAACATCAATGCAACCTAAGACGCTTTACGACAAGATCTGGGAATCTCACATTGTTGTCCCGGAGACCGATGCGCCCGGCATCCTGTTCGTCGATCTTCATCTGATCCACGAAGTGACTTCGCCTCAGGCCTTCGAAGAACTGCGAAAAAGAGGTCTCCGTGTCCGACGAACCGATCTGACTTTAGGGACTGAAGACCATTCCATTCCCACAACGACCCGCGTACTTTCCCCTACTGAGGACCGCGAGGCCTATGAGCAGGTCACGCAGCTCGAAAAAAACTGCCGGGAATTTGGAATAGAGCTCCACGGCCTCGGAAGCGATCAGCAGGGTATTGTGCATGTGATCGGCCCGGAACTGGGAATCACCCAGCCTGGCAAGACCATCGTGTGCGGCGATAGCCATACGTCAACACATGGCGCATTCGGCGCGCTCGCCTTTGGTATCGGAACCACTGAAGTGGGATATGTCCTCGCCACTCAGTGCCTGCTGCAGCGCAAGGCCAGGAACCTCGAAATCGCTGTAAACGGAACACTGAAGCAGGGTGTCACGGCGAAGGACGTCATTCTGTACATTATTTCGAAGATCGGTACGGCGGGCGGCACCGGAAGTGTTATCGAGTACACCGGTTCCACGATTCGCAGCCTGAACATGGACGGGCGCATGACCGTTTGCAACATGTCTATCGAGGGTGGCGCACGCGCGGGAATGGTCGCCCCCGACGACACGACATTCGAGTACCTTGCGGGTCGCCCCATGGCGCCGCAGGGAGCCGATTGGGATAAGGCGTTGACCCGATGGCGGAGACTGCCGACGGATCCCGGAGCGAAATATGATCGAACGATCTCGTTCGACGCTGCCGACATAGAGCCTATGATCAGCTTCGGAACGAACCCCGGCATGACGATTCCCATCACAGGAACCGTTCCCAATGCGGACACTGACGAAATGCGTCGAGCGCTGACGTATATGGGCGTGGAGCCCGGCAAGCCTCTGTTGGACCATCCGATCGATGTCGTGTTTATCGGTAGCTGCACGAATTCCCGGCTGACGGATCTTCGCGCCGCGGCTCAAATTCTCAAAGGCCGCAAAGTCGCACCGTCCGTTCGAGCAGTTGTTGTGCCGGGTTCCCAGCAGATTAAGAAGATGGCTGAGGCTGAAGGGCTTGACCGCATCTTCAAGGAAGCCGGTGCGGACTGGCGTGAATCCGGCTGCAGCATGTGCATCGCCATGAACGGCGACAAACTGGAACCCGGACAGATTTCCGTCAGCACCAGCAACCGCAATTTTGAAGGACGACAGGGTCCCGGTGGCCGCACTCTTCTCGCGTCACCGCTGACCGCAGCCGCATCAGCGATTACCGGCCGCGTTACAGACCTTCGCCGTTTGGGGAAGAACTAGCCCATGACGAAACTCGATCGCATTACATCGCGCGTCACGTGTTTTACTGCCAAAAACGTCGATACCGATCAGATCATCCCCGCGCGCTTCCTTAAACGAATAGATAAGACCGGCTTCGGCGACCTCCTCTTCGCGGACCTTAAGCCTGCCGACGTCATGCAAATCCCCGACGCCCGTCAGCGCCAGGTCTTAATCGCCGGCCAAAACTTTGGCTGCGGCAGCTCGCGTGAACACGCCGTCTGGGCCATTCGCGATTTCGGCTTCCGCGTTCTCATCTCGACGTCATTCGCCGACATCTTCAAGGAAAACTCCTTAAAGAACGGCATCCTTACAATCGAAGTCGACAGCGCCACTCACGCACGCCTTGTCGAAGCTGCACAGAAATCGCCGAACGCCGAGATGACGGTCGATCTTCCCGCCCAGACCATCGACTTTAATGGGATTCAAACGGGTTTTCAGGTGAACAGCTTTTCAAAGACCTGCTTGCTGGAGGGGCTGGACGAACTTGGCTATATCCTGCGTCACGAATCTGAGATCGCCCAGTTCGAGAAGAAATCGGTTTAACCGCTACGGCCCGAGAACCTGGGGCAGAGTTGGGAATGCCGGCCCCGTCGATACGAACGGTTGCGGCGCGCGTCCAGGTTGGGGTGGTCGTGGGACCGGCGGCGGTGTCGACGATTTCATCAGCGTTTCGAGCATCTGAACATCGACATCTTTGCGGTTAGCCAGGATTTGCGCAGCAGCGCGACGGACAGAAAGATCTTTGTCGTTCTGGGCTGCTTGCGCGATAAAAGGCACAGCCTTCGGACTATCCAGCCTTCCGACAAACATGAGAAGGTCGGTCCTCAGTAACTCGCTGCCGTTCCGGTAGATTTTTTCCATCAAAGCGAATTTATCCGGATTCGAACTCGTCACGATTTTTTCGAGGACTGCGCGATGATCCGCAACGGTCATGCGGAATAGCGCTTCGCTGGCGACGTGTTCGGTTTCTCTCTTCGCCAGCAGGTCCATAATGGCTTTAGCCACTTCTGATTTATCGGGATTCCGCCGGCTGAACCAGAAAAAAGCGCTATTACGCATGTTCGGCGGAGCGGCGGTGTTGCCCCATACACTCAAAAGAAAAGGTACCGCCCGAGGCGAATCGCTGTTGGCGATGATGCCGAGATTCGCCAAGACCGCGCGATCTGACGGATTGGCTCTCAGCATGTCAGTCGCTACCTCGATACCGCGATCACTATCGCGTTGAACGATTAGCTGCAGGTATTCGGCTTCCATGCTGGCGTTCGGCGGAAATTCCGGTGCGTAGATCTTGTTCGGAGGCCCGATAGGAGTGGTTGCTCCTCGTAGAAGGTCGGCGCGGGCCTGTGCTTCCCGCAGTTCCGCGGGCGTGTTCCAGATTGACAATTCAGTCGGGGCGTCGGGCTGGCCGCCAAGCATGAACATCATTTCATTGACGTCCGCCAGCCATTTCGATTGCGGATAGCTCCTGCGGAAATTGTCGATCTCGGCGCGAGCATCCTGAACACGCTTAAGTTTCTTGAGCGTATCGATAAGATAGTAAGCGGTTCGGTCGGCGTTCTCCGCTCTCGGGTATCGCCTCATAGCGGCACGGAACTTCTTCTCGGCTTCAACGAAGTTCCCGTCATGCTGGAATGCAACGCCTTCGTTAAAGAGTTTTTTAGCTTCCGAATTCTCCCTTGGAGTTTGTGCAATTGCGCTCGGAGGTTCGGCTATCGCCAACCCCAGGGCAACGATCAAACTGCAAATTAGAGAATGACGTTTCATAATTGTCTAGTCACCTGCCAGCAGGACCGCTTGCGGCTGGAAAGCCTTCATATTCGCGATCAACCCGCTCCTGCGGATACGGGTCTGGATGTCGGCGACATCCACGGCGGAATCCACGTTCTTGATTTCCCGAAGGATGTTCTCGTACTCGTCTAAAGCCATGCGAGCGGGAGTGAAATCTGCGGCTCGCGATCTTTGTCTCTCGAGTTCTGACAGGTCTTGTTTGGCCCGGGACTGGGCATCCTGAAGGTCTTCCTCAAACGAAGGGTCGATCTTTGTGAAACTGCGCAGAAAGAGTTCCGATTGCCCTAGAAATACGACGACAGTGGGATTCAGCCCTTTGATGTGATCCTCGACAAACTCAATCTGAGGGGTGGTTACCACCACCACTTCTTCTACGCTTTGAGCTGGTCGGATCGCGCTCCACGTGATGATGAGCGCAATGGCCGCCGCTGCGGCTGCCGCCGACCACTTGAAATAGAACCGGTAGGCACGAGACGTATTTGTTTCGATGAGCCCGGTGCGAAGTCGATCGTCGAATCGATCCCAGTAGGCCACAGGCAGTTCCGGAATCGGGGGGGCGGCGCCATCGATGGCCTCCAGGAGGAGCCGCGTGTCCTCGCAGAAGCTGCGGCAGGATTCGCAGTCGCCCACGTCCTCTGTTAAACCAGCGATCCAGTCTTCACGGAATCTCTGGCAATCGTGCATCGCTTCCTTCATTTAACTCGACTTCCTTAGTGAGAAACTCATCGCGCAATTTGGTGTGGATCCGAAAAAGCGTCTTCTTGACGGTACCCACGCTCGTGCCGAAATAGCTAGCGATTTCCTCACACGTCAGACCTGACCGGTGCTTCATTGAGAACATGAGGCGCTGCTGTGGCGACATCTCTTCAATCCGTTCCAGGATCTGCTGCACCATGATGTTGTTGAAGGCTGTCCGATCTGAGCCGGCGATCGGAAAGCCGTGACTTTCGGTCACGTCCCCGGCACGGGGCAACACCTTCTTGCGCCTCTGGCTGATGAACGAGTTCACCAGGATCCTGTGCAGCCAGGTATGGAACGACGAATCACCACGAAACTTCTCGATCGCCTTATACGCACTGAGGAAGACCTCCTGCACCAGGTCTTCCGCATCATGATAATTGCCGCAACACCTTAAGGCCAGAGCGTGCATCGATCGCTTGTGGTTCGACACCAACATACAGAAGGCGTCGACATCCCCTCGTTTGGCCCTTGCAATAAGTTCGGTTTCGGCCGGCAGCGTCATCTGTGTTCGTTGAAGTTGGACGCAAGCTTGATTCCCGCGGTTGGCCACGGGTAGCCAGAATCATAAATGACAGTTCGTCAATAGGTTACAAATTTTTTGAACTCTCGTATTTCGGCTCAACTAAGGGCTTGCCCGCCATCGCTTTTTTCGTTTCCACAAGGCTTGCCCGAGGTCTATCCTTACCGGGCACTATGGACGCCCGTTTGGTGATCTTTCTCGCGTTCGCGAGCGCGACCCTTCTCTTTAACGCTGTCATGATCTGGTACGCCTACAAGGCTTTCGCAGATGTCACTTTCAAGCTAACGGAGACTCTGCGTGAGCTCGAAGCGAGGGAGAGTTCCAAAATCTGGCTCAACGCTCTCGAGACCGCATCAAACCATGCGGTGACGTTGACCGAGAAAGCCAGGACTCAACTCGCCAATTTCGATCCCGTTCTCGCACGCGCTCAGTCGAAGTATGAATTTCGGCTGGCGCAGATCGATGTGCAGATGGAAAAGGGGCTTAACAGCATCCGGGAGAGGACGGAAAGTCTGCAGGGTTCAGTAGAGCGGCCCTCTCATCGCCTGGGCGCGACTCTTGCCGGAATTTTTGAGGTCATGCGGTATTTCGGCGGTGAGCAAAACGCCGCCGATGCCAATCCCACGCCGAAGAAATAATCTGTTCAAGAGCACTCATCTCGGCTTTCCAGCCTAACGCCAGCTTCGCGCGGTCCACCGCAGCCACAAGCACAGGGGGATCGCCTTCACGGCGCGGTGCCTCGGTCACCTTGAAAGACGACTTCGTAATCCGTCGTGCCGTTTCAATCACTTCGCGCACGGAGAATCCGTTCCCCGTTCCGAGATTGATTGCCTGGGATTCCACGTTACCCGCGATTAACGCCTGCAGTCCGACCACATGTGCCGAAGCCAGATCCGATACATGAATGTAGTCCCGAACACATGTGCCGTCGGATGTCGGATAGTCGGTACCAAAGATGTTGATGTCCGTTCGGCGGCCCATCGCAGCATCCAGGATTAGGGGAATGAGGTGTGTCTCGGGGTTATGATCCTCTCCAATATCTCCATCTGCATCCGCACCTGCGGCGTTGAAGTATCTCAACGCGAGATACTCTATGCCGTAGGTTTCGCGAAACCACTTCAATGCGCGCTCGAACGCCAGTTTGGTCTCGCCATAGGGATTGATCGGTTGCTGTGGCGTGTTTTCGTCGATAGGTACGCGTTCCGGAATACCGTATGTCGCGCAGGTAGAGGAAAAGATGATGTGCCGAACGCCCGCATTCTTCATGGCGGTCAAAAGATTAATCCCGCCCGTGACATTGGTCGCGTAGTACAACTCGGGACTTCGATGGGACTCCGGCACCAATGCCTTTCCGGCAAAGTGCATGACGCCGTCGATACGATACTGTTGGAATACCTTCTTGAGGCTTTCGGGACTCGAAAGATCTCCCTCGATCAGCGGGGTCGAGCCCTGAAAGTCGCGATGCCCCGTCGAAAAATTGTCGAAAATAAGGGGTTCGAATCCGCTCCTGTGCAGCGCCTTGATTGCGTGACTGCCAATGTAGCCCGCGCCGCCAGTTACAAGAATCACGAGCGTACGATTCTCTTGAAATAATCGATTGTCGGCGCCAGCCCCCGCTCCACAAGGTACTCCGGTTGCCACCCCAGCAACGTCTTCGCTCGGGTAATATCCGGACAGCGCACGCGGGGGTCATCTGTGGGTAGCGGCTCCTTTACAATCGGGCTCGGACTTCCGGTCAGCTTCAGTACCAGTTCCGCAAGGAATCGTACCGTGCGTTCTTCCGGATTGCCGACGTTGACAGGCATTTCGACGCCAGAGTTCTCGACTTCAAGCAGACGGACGATGCCATTGATCAAATCCGACACATAGCAGAAACTGCGTGTCTGCAGACCCTCACCATATATCGTCAGAGGCTTTTTCTGAAGCGCCTGAACGATAAAGTTCGAGACCACGCGCCCATCCTCCGGCCGCATCCTCGGACCGTAAGTATTAAAAATACGAACGATCCGTGTGTCCAGTCCGTGATAGCGGCGATACGCCAGCGTCATCGCTTCCGCAAATCGCTTGGCTTCGTCGTAGACGCCGCGCGGACCAATCGGATTGACATTGCCCCAATATGTTTCAGGCTGCGGATTCACAAGGGGATCGCCGTAAACCTCCGATGTGCTGGCCAACAGAAACCGTGCTTTCTTGGCCTTGGCCAATCCCAGCGCTTTGTGCGTGCCGAGTGAACCCACCTTCAACGTCTGGATCGGCATCTCGAGGTAATCGACGGGCGATGCGGGCGAAGCGAAGTGCAGAACCGCATCCACCGGACCGTCCACGAAGATGTACTCTGTCACATCGTGCTTGACGAATCTGAACTTCGGATTGCCCAGCAGATGCGCAATGTTATCGGCGTTTCCCGTGAGAAGGTTGTCGAGGCAGAGGACGTCATAGCCCTTCGCAAGTAAGTGGTCGCAGAGATGACTTCCCAGGAATCCCGCGCCTCCTGTGACAACAGCTCGCCTGGAAGAATCGCTCATCGTTTGCCCACTCCATAATAAGTAAACCCGAGTTCGCGGAGGTGTTCTGCGTCGTAAATGTTGCGCCCGTCAAAGACCACCGGCTGCGCCATCATACTCTTCATGCGCTCGAAGTTCGGATTCCGGAATGCCTGCCATTCCGTGATTATCAGCAGGGCATCGACTCCTTCCAGACAAGCGTAGTTGTTCGGACATAGTTGAATGCGCGTTCCGAAGATCTTCTTCGCCTCTTCCGTAGCCTCGGGATCGTAAGCGTAAACCGTACCGCCCTTTTCCAGTATGGATTGGATGATGGGAATCGCAGGTGCGTCCCGCATATCGTTTGTTCGAGGCTTAAACGCCAACCCCCACACTGCGAATCGCTTTCCCTTCAGATCCTCAAAATGCGCCACAACCTTATCCACAAAACGGCGTGGCTGGTCGACATTGACCGCATGTACGGCTTCCAGAATCTTCATGTCGTAATTGTTTTCCTTGCCGGTTTCGATAAGCGCCCGTGTGTCTTTCGGGAAGCAGCTTCCACCATAGCCAACTCCCGGAAACAGGAAAGCGGGTCCGATCCGCGAGTCGGAGGCAAGACCCTTTCGCACCATGTCCACGTCTGCCCCAACTGCCTCGCACAGATTGGCAATCTCGTTCATAAAGGAAATACGGGCGGCGAGAAACGCGTTAGCGGCGTATTTCACGATTTCCGCAGTCTGGATATCCATGATCATTACCGGATTGCCCGTCCGAACGAACGGAGAATAGAGCTCCCTTAGAATCTCGGCAGGCCGTGGGTCATCTGCCCCAACAACCACACGGTCCGGCTTCAGGAAATCTTCAACAGCCGCACCCTGTTTCAGGAATTCGGGATTCGACACGACATCGAAGGGATGCTTCGTGTGCGTTTTGACGATTTCGCGAATCTTTCTTGCGGTGCCAACGGGAACGGTGGACTTTGTCACGATCACCTTGTAGCGGTCCATTGCCTTGCCGATAGCAGCAGCGACGTCGAACACGGCGCTCAGATCGGCTGCGCCGCTGGGGGTGGTTGGCGTTCCGACCGCCAGAAAAATCACGAGCGACTTGCGGACTGCATTCGGGAGGTCCGTCGTAAAGCTCAGCCGTTCCTCACGCATGTTGCGTTCAACGAGTTCGGGCAACCCCGGCTCGTAAATAGGGATGACGCCCTGCTTCAGTTTTTCGACCTTGTCGGCGTTGTTATCGACGCAGATGACATCATTTCCGCCTTCGGCAAAACAACTTCCCGCGACCAGTCCGACATAACCCGTTCCGATGACTGCAATGTTCATGTGTTACCCCGAATTAGTATTCCATCGTCGCGACTGCTCCATCGACCATCAATCGCGGTTCCGTGACGCGCTGCACGTCTTCGATGGTTACCCCGT
>DASTBJ010000350.1:0-14033 GCA_035712125.1 Terriglobia bacterium | reverse complement strand
GAATTAATACCGGCGCTGCTGATGACACTGGCTTCTGTGGACTACGAGAAGCGCCACTTCGCCATCGAGCACGGACATGTGAGCATTGGCTATTACGCTGCGCTGGCGTCCCTCGGTTTCGTGCCCGAAGATCGCGTCACTGAAACGTTTCGCCGCAGCCTGGACATTGCCGGCCACGTGTCGTGGCTTCCCGGAGGAACTCCTATCGGATCGGGCCGTCTGGGAGTCACCGTACCGGTGGCTACCGGACTTTCACTGGGACTGAAGAGCCGCAAAGGACCGGAGGGACTCGTCATCTGCCATTGTGGCGATGCGGGCTGGATCTCCGGCCAGGCGCTCAATGGCTTCACGGCGGCGAGTCTTCACCACGCGCCTATCACGTTTGTCATGCACCGAAACGGCATTCAGCTTTCGGGCACGACAAAGAAAATCATGGATAAGGATCCCCGGCCGGTCATCGCCGCTCTGGGTATCGAAGTTCTGGAGATCCCCACGCTGCACGATCGGGGAGCTCTGTTCAACGCGTACAAGGCGGCATTTGAACGGGCGGCCGCGGGACGTCCCTCGCTGATCTACCCGACGGGAACGCAGTCCGACAGCCTGACAAACCTGGGCCAGATGTACGGCATTATGCCGGACGTCACCGCATTTGCGGCAAAGCATCAGGTAGCGATGACCACACCAATCTGGGTCCCCGGCTCATTAATGAGCTTTCGCGATGTTCACGCAATGCTCGAGTGCATCTTCCTCGTGAACGGCCTGCCCGGAGGCGAAGGACATCACGATGGTGGCATGAAAGGCCGCGACGGGCAGGTTGCGCTCGCAAATCCGATGTTGCAGTTGAGCGCGGACGAGGCGGGAGCGCTCCAGAGTTTGAAAACAAGAACCCCGCGCGTTGTGATCACACGATCGCGCCCGGCAAAGGGGGCCGTCAACCTTCCGCTGAGCGAAGCCGACGTGAAAGACATCGCACTGCCTCCTGTCGATAAAGCCGTGACTCCGCGTAATGGATCCGAAGCCGCCTATGCCGCCATTGCGAAGAAGTACCCGGATCGGTGTTTTTTCACGTCCTGTGATCTCAACCCCTCGACGAAACTCGGCAAAGCGGCTTCACTCGTTCGTCCGGGCCACTCGTTTGAGCTGAGTATCCAGGAACTCGCGGCGTCGCTGGTAACCGACGGCCTGTCGCTGATGCAGGACGGCCCCCAATTCAACGTCTTCGCGACTTTCGGCGCATTCATTGAAGGAATCGCGCGCGAAGGATTCGAAATGTGGCGGTACCAGAGGAACCTCAACGGCAGAAATGAAGGTCTTAACGTGGTGATGCACCTTTCCCACGTTGGCGCGTGTACCGGCCGCGACCACTTCTCCGGCTGGAGTCTCGACTGGATCAACCTGGCGCTGGGGTACCTTCCGTTTCTACGGCGCTTCTACGCACCGGCTGATGCGCGGGCCGCTTTTGTCGCTGTGAAGGATGCCGCCGCGGGGTATGGCGGACACATCGTCGCGATTCCCCGCGACAACCTTCCAATACTCACTCGGCAGGGAACTTCCGAACCGCTATGGGGTGCTACGGATCAGTGGACACCTACCACCGTGCTGCGAAAGTTCCCGGACTCGCGGGCAGTGATCCTGTCGGTCGGCGCTCCCAGCTATCTGGCTGCAGAGGCCGCGGATCAGGCCGCGGCACAGGAAGTTTTTGCGGACGTGATTGTGATAAACGGCTTCCCTGTCGCGGAATCCTTCTTTGCCGACATCGCCTCGCAGTATCCGCGCGTGCTGACAATAGAGGACGGGCTTATCGGGACCGCCGAGGCCGGCCTGCGCGGGTTTGCAGCGTTCGCGGCGTCGCAGTTGTATAGAAGCAGAGTGGATCTCGAGCACTTTGGGATAACGGATCCTTCTGTCGCGCCGTCCGATGCCTTTCCAAAGGTATGGGAGCATTATGGAATGACGACAGCGGCCCTGCTGAAAAGCCTGCGGAATAACGGGAAGTGATGGTTACTTCCGGTGGTATTCCGCTTCGATGACGGAACGCATGCCGCCGCGCGTGGTGAACTCTCCCGTTACCTTTGCATAGACCGGCTGGCAGGCCCCAACCACGTCGCGGAGGATCTTGTTCACGGCGTTTTCGTAAAAAATCCCAAGCGTCCGATACGCCCCGATGTACATCTTCAACGACTTCAGTTCGAGACAGAGCTTGTCTGGCCGGTACTCGATGGTTATTGTGCCAAAGTCCGGCAACCCGGTCTTTGGACACATCGACGTGTACTCCGGGTTCGAGATTCGTATGTCATAGTCTGGAAACTGATTGGCCCAGCACTCAATCGCGGGTAACGCGGCGGAAACGCCGGCTTTGGCGTGCTCGTCGGTGTATTCGGTCACGGCGGAAGAATATAACAGAAAAAACTAAAAAGCCTTCAGGCGCTTCTTGCACCTGAAGGCTCTTTCCCTAGTCTCCTTCGTCGTCGAATCAGATCCCGCCCGCGACTTCCTCTTCGCGTGGATTCCTTCTCGTTGGCGGCCTTCCTAAATCTCAAACGTCCGACTACCGTCCCTGGCTGGAGTAGCCAAAACTGCTACTAGGAAAGCTTATCTCTTACGAGACGGCGAACATTCTTAAGAGAGGTCATAAAGAATGCAAGTATTTTTTTCGGCAGTTTCGGTTACTATTTGTGTCTCATGCCCAAATCAAAAACTACACCGTTTTTGGTGATCATTGTCGGTGTCCTTGTGGCTGGCGGTTTCGCTATGTATCTGTCCCGACAGGGCTCCACGTCGGCTGGCCCCACAGAGGGAGGGTCAGCGGCGGCGCAAACAGGCCACGTCCGCGGCGCCCCTGATGCAATGATCAGTCTGGTCGAATACGGCGACTATCAGTGCCCGACGTGCGGTCTGTATCACCCCATTCTCAAGGAGCTCCTGAACCGATACCCGGGCAAGTTCAAATTGCAGTACCACCATTTTCCTCTGGTCCAGATGCACTCGAACGCGATGGGCGCAGCGCTCGCCGCTGAAGCGGCGGCTGACCAGGGCAAATTCTGGGAAATGCATGATCTGCTGTTTGATCGTCAGCGGGAGTGGGGCGATCTTCGGCAACCGCACCCCAATGCCGAGGCGGTGTTCGTTCAGTACGCCCTTCAAATCGGGCTCGATTCCAACAAGTTCATGCAATCCATGCGCTCTCCGGCGACGCGCGACAGGGTACTGGCGGATGTGACTCGCGGGAACGCCGTCGTGAAAGGCACACCAACATTCATTCTTGACGGGCAAGTGGTGCCTAATCTGCCGCCTATCGAGTGGTTTGTGGACTACATTGAACGCAGGCTGGCAACATCGGCGCAATCCGGCAAGTGAAAAAGCGGGCGATCTCCCTGCTTCTCCTCTCGTTTCTGGGCCTGGTAGACACCCTGTATCTTGGAATAAAGCGAGGAACGCCGGTACCCTGCTCCATTACCACGGGGTGCGAAGAGGTTCTGAACAGCAGTTTTTCCACGCTTGCCGGCATTCCTATTTCCTGGTTCGGTTTCGCGTTCTACCTCGCCGTCTTCAGCGCCGCCGCCTTTTCGGTCTTCAGCGATGAGGATCGCCTGTTGAAGTGGATCTTCTGGCCCGCGCTTGCCGCCTTTGTCATCTCGATCGGTCTGGTTGCCGTTCAGGCCTTTATTCTGCGGGCCTACTGTCAGTACTGTCTCGTCTCGGCAATTCTCACGACGCTGATCTTCTTCGGCTCACCCAGACCGGGCCTACGCCGGATGGCACAGGAAACTTAAGCGGTTTTCAACGATTTGCGGTCACATGCAGTAATAGGTTAATGGAAGGGCAAGATGGAACTTCTGATGACCAGGCTGTCGGGGCAGGAAACGACACCCGAAGCGCTCGAAATCGAAACTCTGGTTCGGCGGACGCTGGACGGAGACTGCCGCGCGTTTGAACAGATCGTTCTGCGTTACGAGCGGCGGGTGATGATGCTTTCCGCCAGATTGCTGCACGGCCTGGATGAGGCGCAGGACGCCACGCAGGAAGTCTTTCTGCGTGCATTCAAGTACCTCCACCGTCTGGATGTCCGCCGGCCTGTTGAGCCCTGGCTGATGCGGATCACGGTCAATGTCTGCCGGGATTTCCAGCGTAACATCCAGCGTCGGCATTCCACCTTCACGGAGGCCTCTGCCACCCCAAACGATGCTGCGGACGAGTCCAGAGATCCGTACGCCGGGTTTGCCTGGGAACAGGAACGCCAAAAACTATGGAAGGTCCTGAACCGACTGCCGGCAAAAGAAAAAATGGCGGTGATCCTGCGGGACGTCGAGGGTTTCTCAACGGCGGAAGTCGCCGAAATCCTCGGTTCTTCGGAAAGTACGGTTCGATCCCAGATATGCCGCGGACGTCTCCGGATCAAGGAAGCCATGGATTACAAGACGGGAGAGCAATCATGAACTGCAGCAGCGCGAGGGAGACACTTCCCCTCTACGCAGGCGGTGACCTGTCCACGGCGGAAATGGCGAAAACGAGCCTGCATTTGCAGGATTGTCCGGCCTGCCGGCAGATCTGCGAAAGTCTTGAGAGGAACCAAGGGCTCCTCGGGTCGCTTCGCCAACCGGCGGTCGCGCCGGCAGCGCTGGATGCCATGCGGCGAGAGCTTCTTCCACGACTTGCGACGGTGCGGCTGGGATGG
Organism: Terriglobia bacterium; assembly: GCA_035712125.1. GTDB lineage: Bacteria > Acidobacteriota > Terriglobia > 20CM-2-55-15 > 20CM-2-55-15 > DASTBJ01. The sequence continues at coordinate 9,358 of DASTBJ010000350.1, read as the reverse complement.
TGGGTGCGGTTCGAACGCCTCGTTCTGGGCGAAGGTCGCAGACCCCGATGGGCGATGGCCGGCGCCGCAATTGTCGCCATCGTTTCCATTACTCTGTTTGTCCAGTTGCGGAACGTCACCGCGACCGCAAATGTAGCTGTTTTTGAAGACCAGGACACTCTGCGAATTCCTGAAGACTACCGGAACTGGATTGCGGTAGGCACCGCATCCCGCGCCCCTCATTCCGGAAACGTCTATATGAGCCCCGTGGCTTATCGTGAATACAGGCGCAGCGGAACGTTCCCGGAGGGAACGGTCATGGTGCTGGAATCCGAAACTTCGGAAGGCGCCTTAACAGTCGAGGCCTCGGTGAAGGATCGCCGTTTCAGCGAAGGCTGGGGGTTCTTCCGTTTTGAAGGGACGACGGCGAGTCTGGCCAGGAAAGCGCAAGCCCTGCCTTCTTCGGCCGGCTGTCTGGCGTGTCACCGCGCCAGTGCCGCAAAGGCAGTTTTGAGTTCCGAGTTATGAGTTATGGGTTAATTTCGTACTCAAAACCCATAACTCATAACCCAGAACCGACAACGGAGTGTTATAATTTCCGAGCGCACAATTGGGGTTTAAATCCATGAAATCCAAGCAACTTAAGTTTCTGGTCGGTTCTGTCGCGATTCTCGTGGCTCTCGTCTACTTCGGCTATCAGGGTTTTAACGAGAGCATGTCCTATTTCCAGACGGTGCCGGAACTATATTCCTCGGGCGAAAAGGCCTTTGATCGCCGGATCAAGGTGCAGGGCGAAGTGGTCAAGGGTTCCATTCGGCGCGAAGGTGCGTCGACGGTTTTTACGATCGGCCCGACCGACTTCAAGCCACCTCAAGGTTTCGTACCAGGTCCAGACACACAGACACTCCAGATACGGTATGTGGGAACCGACGTCATTCCCGACACGTTCCGCGACTACGCCAGCGCGATTGTGACCGGCCACATGAAGAAGGACGGCACATTTGAAGGCACGTTCATCCAGGCGCAATGCGCCTCTAAATACGAGCGTGAAGCCGCCGCAGGTGTCACCGCGGCGAATCAATAGGAGTAACATCAATGGCCCAGCTTGGTCAGTTCGCTCTGGCGATGGCGTTCATCGTCGCGATCTACGGCATCGTGGCCTCGCTGATCGGGATCCGCAGCGGTAATGACAAACTCATCGCGAGCGGTCGGAATGCCGCGATTTGCAATACCGTTGCGATTTCTACGGCAATCTTCACTCTTGCCTACCTGTTTCTGACGAATGATTTTTCCGTTGCCTATGTGGCCGGACATTCCAGTGTCGACCTGCCGCTTCACTTCAAGATCAGTTCCGTGTGGGGCGGACAGGAAGGCTCGCTGCTCTTCTGGTCGTGGATTCTGACCGTTTACTCTGCGCTGGTTATCTTCCAGAACCGGAACAAACATCGTGCCATGATGCCTTACGTCACGGCGGTTCTGACGGGAACGTCACTCTTTTTCACCTCGTTGCACCTGTTCGTGGCGAATCCCTTCAAGGTCGGCGCGATCCAAATGCCGGGAGGCGCGATCAACCTGTTCCGCCCGAATGACGGTGCAGGTCTCAATCCTCTGTTGCAGGACACGTTGATGGTTATCCATCCGCCCCTGCTTTATGCGGGCATGGTCGGGCTCGCGGTGCCTTATGCGTTTGCGATTGCCGCATTGATCACCCGGCAACTTGGCGACACATGGATCCGCACAACCCGGCGCTGGACGATGGCAACCTGGGGAATCCTGGGAATCGGAATCCTGCTGGGTGGTAAATGGGCTTACCGTGAACTCGGCTGGGGCGGCTACTGGGCGTGGGATCCGGTCGAAAACGCGTCTCTGATGCCCTGGCTGATCGGAACGGCCTTCCTGCACTCCGTGATGGTTCAGGAAAAGAAAGGGATGCTGAAAGTCTGGAATGTGTGCCTGGTCGTTGCGGCATACACGATGTCCATCTTCGGCACCATGCTGACGCGCAGCGGCCTCGTGGAGTCCGTTCATGCCTTCGCCAAATCCGACATCGGCGGCTACTTCATGGCCTTCATCGTGGTGACGCTCTCTGCATCGGCATATCTGATCATCGATCGGCTGCCATATCTGAAACCGGATAACCAGATGGGGTCCGTCGTCTCTCGTGAAAGCAGCTTCATGTTCAACAACCTGGTGCTGCTGGTTTCGTGCTTCGCGATCCTCTGGGGCACGATGTTCCCCGTGATTTCCGAGTGGTACAACGGCGACAAGATCACGGTCGGAGCTCCGTTCTTCAACCGCGTGAATGTTCCGATTGCGATCTTCCTTCTGTTCCTGACCGGAGTCGGACCGCTGCTGGCATGGCGGAAAGCGTCGACCAACAGCCTGAAGCGTAATTTTCTGATTCCCGCGATCATCGCCCTGGCGTCAGGAGTTCCGCTGTATTTTCTCGGAGTGAATCACTTCTATGCCTGGCTCTCGCTGGTGATGTCGATCTTTGTGGGCATCACCATCATTCGCGAGTTTTACAAGGGCGCGCAGGCGCGAGCCTATGGTACGGGCGAGCGATTCCATGAAGCTATCGTCAATCTGACGCTGCGAAACACGCGGCGGTATGGCGGATACATCATCCACTTTGGCTTCGTATTGCTGTTTGTCGGATGGTCCGGGCAAGCGTTCAGCGAGAAGGTTCGGCTGCCGGAAAGCCGTATCGGCGACAAGTTTCAGCTTCACCAGTACGACCTGCGTGTCGAAGACATGGGAGTACGTGAAGGCCCGAACTATGCTGCGCAGTACGCAACGGTAAGCCTGTATGAGTACGGGAAGAAGATTGCCGTGATGTCTCCGGAGTGGAGAAAGTACGGCGGGCGTGATCAGCAGGGCACGACGGAAGTCGCGATCATGTCGAATCTCAAGACCGACATCTATCTGGTATTCCAGGGTTCAACGGATGGCGTCAGCGGTGACTTCACGATTTACTACAACCCTCTGGTCATGTGGGTCTGGATCGGCGGCACGATCCTCGCTATTGGAACGTTGATCGCACTGCTTCCCAATCGGCAAACAACGGGCAGGAAATCGCAGTCCACAAAAGACAGGGAGACCGAAGAAATTGGGCAAACGGTCTAGCAGCATCGTTCGACGGTTCGTCATCGCGGCGTTCCTGGCGGTCGCGTCAGGGGCGCAGGCAGGCGCCGATCGTGCGGAGATGCTGGGTCATGGGCTCATCTGCATGTGCGGCTGCAACCAGTTGTTGTCGGGCTGCGAAATGATCAACTGCCCGACTGCAACGCCGATGCGTAAGGAACTGAAGACCTACATTGACTCCGGCGAAGACGACAAAACCATCCTCGCCTCATTCGCAGCGAAGTACGGACCTCGAGTTCTGTCCGCTCCGGCAACGGACGATTGGTTCAACCTGACCGCGTGGATCATGCCGTTCGCAGTGCTGATTGCCGGCGGTACGGTAATTGTCTTCGTTCTCAAACGCGTAAGAACCTCTGCGCCTGAAGTAGCAGTCCCCACGATGGACGCGGCGCCTTACGAAAAGGAGATCGAAGAAGAACTCCGAAAGCTGACTCCCGAAGACTGATGATCTACCTGTTCTGCGCTCTTCTTGGAGGCGGTATCCTCACCGCGATCTGCGTTCCCCTGTTCCGAAAGGAGCACACTGCCGAGTCGGCCATTCTCGAGGAAACGGAATGGGATCTGCTCCTACGGAAGAAAGAAGTGCTGCTGGGCAACATCCAGGACCTCGACTTCGAATACAAATGCGGCAAGTTATCCGAAAGTGATTATTCGCAGGTCCGTAAGGAAATGATGGGCGAGGTGGCAGCCGTTCTGGACCGCATTCACGGCATCGAAACCTCGCTGGATCTGGACACCCTGATCCGGCGGGAGATTGTCGCGCGAAAGAACCCAACGTCCAAAAAGGCGCTTCAGGCCTGTCCGTCCTGCGGTGCGAACAATCCACCCAAGAACAAGTTCTGTGCAGAATGCGGCGCGAAACTAAAGCCATAATCTGCGCAGTCTGCCTCTTCGCGTGCAATTTCCTGCCGGTCGCGGCGATGGCGCAGGATGAAGAAGGACCGCGCGAAGTTCAGTTGCCCAATCCCATGGGCCCGCACACCTGGTTCATCATCATCGCTGTCGGAGCGTTTCTCGCGTGGTGTATCAGCTACGTGCTTCAGCTGCAGAAAGAAAAACTGACCAGCCGGCCCGAAAGGAGCTCTCTGCTGCGTCAGAAGGAAGAATTGCTGGACCGCCTGGTGGAACTGGAGTCGGAAAAGGAAGCGGGAGCGATCTCTGCTCAGCGCTATGAGAAAGAGTTCCGGAAGGCAAAAGGCCGGCTGTCGGCCATCATCGAACGTCTCGGACACAAGCAGGATTCGCCGGAGAGCTGAGATGCCCGACATGCTGGCGCTCGAATCGAAGGAGATTGAGAAGAAGTTCGGGTACTCCTGGGCGGTTCGAAACGTGACTCTGAAGGTCCGGCGAGGCGAATTCGTTGCGCTGTTCGGCAGCAACGGCGCGGGAAAGACCACGTTTCTGAAGGTCGCGGCGGGCTTGATGCGTCCCACAAAAGGCAAGCTCGCGATCGAGGGCTATGACATCGGCGCACAAGCGGAGGAGGCGCGGCGCAGAATCGGATTCCTGTCGCACAACACGTTTGTATATCGCGATCTTTCCCCGATCGAAAACCTGAAATTCTTTTGCCGTCTTTACGGTGTTCCGGACTCTGAAGAACGTCTGCTGGGTCTGCTCAGTCGTGTGGATCTGGCTCAGCGCGCACGAGAGCCCGTCCGCGCATTCTCGCGGGGGCTCCAACAACGTGTCGGAATTGCTCGCGCGTTGCTCCACGATCCCTCTGTGATTCTTCTCGATGAACCGTACACTGGCCTCGACGCGAAGGCCGCGCAGACCTTGAACACCATGCTGGATGAAGCCGTCGATTCCGGCAAAACCGTTCTCTTGACGACTCACGACATCGAACAGGGATTGCGCGCAGCAACGCGCGCGGTAATCCTGGATCGGGGAAGAGTCGTGTATGACGGTTCGGCCAAAGATGGAGCAGTGCGAGAGGCGTACGTGCGTTACATCCATGGAGGAGAAGCGCGTTGAAGCCGGTTGCTGCCATTGTCTTTAAAGATATCGCCATCGAATACAAGAACAGGGAGGCATTCACGTCGATGCTCCTGTTCGGACTTCTGGTTGTCGTCGTGTTCAGTTTTGCCTTTGAAGGATCCGACCGCAGGAGTCTCGCTCCGGGAATGCTGTGGGTAGCCTATGCGTTTGCCGGGATCCTCGGTCTGAATCGATCGCTGAATATGGAGATCGATAATGACTGCCTTCAGGGATTATTGCTGTCTCCTTTGAGCCGCGGAGACCTGTATCTCGGAAAAGTTGCGGGCAACCTGGTGTTCACGCTGATTGCGGAGCTGGTGATTCTTCCGTTCTTTGTGATCCTGAACAACCTGACGTTTGACATCGTCCTGCTCTGGATCGTCGGCATCACGTTGCTGGGCACGCTTGGTTTCGTCGCCATCGGCACAACGCTTTCATTGATCTCAGCTCAAACGAGGATGAAGGAAGTCCTGTTGCCGGTTCTGCAGATTCCGATGACGTTTCCTGTCATCCTGTCGGCGGTACAGGCCACCGCGCTGGTCATGTCGGAAGATTCCAGCGGCGTATCGTTCCCGTTGTCGGTGCTGGGGATCTTTAGTACGGTCTATATCGCCGCTTCGTACTTTGTGTTCGAGTACATCGTCGAGGAATAACATGCTAAGTCGAATCCTTGGAATCGCGTCGGTTGTGGGAATTATCGTGGCGCTGTACTTTGCGCTCGTTTTCGCGCCGACAGAGCAGACCATGGGAATCCTGCAGCGGGTTTTCTATTTCCACCTGCCACAGGCCATCCTTTCTTATATCGCGGCATTCCTGCTGGGCTTTGGAAGCCTGATGTACCTGGCCACTCGAGACCTCAAGTGGGACCGCTTCGCTTATTGCAATGCGGAACTCGGCGTCCTGTTCACAGCAACGACGCTGATCACGGGCATGATCTGGGGACGTCTGGCCTGGAACGTCTGGTGGGCCGGGGATGCAAGAACCAATTTAGAGCTCATTCTGGGACTCCTCTACGTCGGATATCTGATGCTGCGCGCCTACCTGCCTGAGCGCGAGAAGCGAGCCCGGCTGTCCACGGTGTTTGGATTTCTCGCGGTTCTGGACGTCCCCATCAACTATGGCGCGATCTACTGGTGGGAGACCCAGCATCCCAAGCCGGTTCTCGGACCGCGCGGGGGTGGCGCGGACCCGGAAATCAAGATCGCGATCTACGTCTCGCTGCTGGTCTTTTCGATCGTCTACGCATGGTTGTTGACGAAACGTCTGGGAGTCGCACGGCTCGAAGATGAAGTCGGCGCGCTGGAAGCCTCCGTGGAGGCTTCATGAATCCAGGACCTACCTTAGGACTGATAGCCGTTATTGCGGCCTATGCGGTTGTTCTCGGAAGCCTTGTGCTGTTCGTCGGGTTGATGTCTTCAAAGCGAAAAAAACTCGAAGCACGACGTAAGGAACTCGGCGGCTAGGCAAATGCGGGGACAGGCACCTCGAACCCCGAATTCAATCGCCAAGGATTATCTCGCCCTTCGCATTGCACTGATGTGTTCGAGCGCATCGAGCTGACCGTACATCTCGAGAAAGTTGTACTGATCCCATGCTTCGACGAATTGCCCGTCCTTGAAGCGGGCAATTCCGGTTCCTGTGAATTTCACGAAACGGCGGCTTGGCGGAATGCCGAATAGCGTGCCGGAGTGTGTTCCCTCCACGGTGCTATGGTGAACGACGAGGTCTCCCTCCTGCAGGGTGATCTCGACGGTAATCTTCATGTCGGGGAACGCCTCGCAGAAACTTCGATGGAATTCCTTGAAGGCCGCACGTCCACGAACTTCCGGTGAGTAGCCGTGAACGATGACGTCTTCCGCCATCAATTCGTCGATCGTCTCGACGCGGCGTTCCACCCAAACTTCCTGAAACCATCGGCGGATGAGTTTCTTGAGATCTACGGTCATGAGTGCCCCCTGGATTCGCGCGCGTACAGTATCACAGCCACAAAAACTCCTATAATTCGCGAGGCTCAGTCGCTATATTCCTCATCGTGCATGGCCCCTCTGGAAAGCGAGTCAGTATCGGTCGTTGGTTGGGGGCGGACAAACATGCCATTAGTTCTGAGAGCATTTTTAAAGCAGTTCTGCTGATTATGCTGCTTGGCTCCGGGCTAGTCCACCTCCTCCACATTCCAGAATCTCTCAAACCGCCTGATGTGTATCGAAAGGACTTCATTCAGGAGTACCTGCTCGGTCGCGCAGTGATGGCCGGAATAGATCCTTATTTGCCGGTGGCGACACTTGCTGAGAAATTCATGAGGGATCTGCCTGTGCCGGTCTTTCCTCATGTCACACCTCATCCGCCGCCGGTAGCAGTCCTGTCTTTACCTCTTGGTCTTCTTAGTTACGAGCGTGCAGCCTGGGTGTGGTTTGTTTTCGAGCTTGCTTGTCTCGCAGGATCCATTTGGATTTTGCTGCGTTGTGTGGATCGCATTCCCTCGGCCGGAGTTTTGATTCTTCTGTTTCTCATCTCGATTGCGTGGGCGCCGGTCTGGACAGGCCTCGTTGTCGGGCAGCTCATGACTTTACTGTTGTTCCTGCTGGTTTCCAGCTGGTTCGCACTCAAAAAAACCCGGGATGGCGTGGCGGGTGGTCTGCTAGGGCTAGCCCTCGCACTCAAGCTAATGGGAATGCCGCTTCTGGTATTCCTTGTAGTACGGAAGCGATGGATGGCAGCAACAGTGGCAATCGCCGTAGCTGGAGCCGCGAATGGCGCGGCAGCCGTGTTGATGGGATTCGAGCGTGTCGTTAACTATTACTTCACGACCATCAAAGCACTATTTCCGTTATATCGTTCAGCAGTGCACAATCTGTCGGCCTGGTCTGTTGGCTGGCGTCTATTCGAAGGCACAGGTTCGCCTGTTGACCTTTCGGTCAGGGCAGCGCCACTTCTGAATCAGCCAGGTTTGGCTCCTCTTGTTTCGACGGCGATCGCAATTTTTATTCTGGCCGTTGGTGTTTTGTGGGCCGTGCGGGCACACGATATCGATACGTCGATTGGCATATTGATCTGTGTGACTGTGCTGATAAGTCCAGTGGCCTGGTCTCACTATCTCGTCTTGATGGCGATACCCTTGGCAGTGGCCTTCCACAAGCTCTCTAAGCGGCAGTTTCCTGGAAAACAGTGCTTTCTATTGATTGGCGTCGTTCTGTTGATGGGTATTCCATCTCCGCAACTCCACAACTTTCAAGCCAGCTTCGCGGAAAATCAGGCGCTCAATCCGCCTGTCACGGTCTCTTTTGCCGTAGGTTTGTTAGGGCTCAGTTACTCGATCGCTATTGTTGTGCTTCTGGGTTTTCTAAGGTACCTCGATCGGGGACGGCATTTTGCCGCGAACAGTTCGCACGGGCTCGCTTGAAACTCCTATCCTGTGCGGTGTTACCGCTTTCCACTAACTTTCCTGCCCGCGGGAGCGTTTGCCGGAGGAGCCGCTGGCTTTCCCTTGTCGAAAACGAACATCAAACCGAAGATCAATAAAAGCAGAAGTCCACTGACGAGAACCGCAACCGTGAAACTGTCAAAGCCCATTACACAAACCCCCAAGGTCCAGAATTATAGCGTAACGAGCCTCTCGCATGGTGATTCGGATATACATAACTGGCGATGTCCCCATGGGACAATTTTGTTGGTTAGCCACACGACCGATGGCGACGGACAAGGAACTGCTTTATGAAGTATGACGTTGTCGAACACGCAAAGAACTATCTGCTGGACAAAACCGGCGCCTCGCCGGACATCGCTATTATCATGGGTAGCGGCGTCTCGGCCGTGGATGAGCTTCTCAATCACGTAGTGCGAATGCATTACATTACGATCCCCAGTTGTCCCGTGCCGAAAGTAGCGGGACACAGCGGGCAGGTATATTTCGGCAAAGCGCATGGGCTGAACGTCATCGTCTTCGAAGGCCGGGTGCACTACTATGAGGGATATTCGATGGACGACGTCACGTTCTGTACCCGACTCATTGGAAGAACCGGGGCCAAAACGCTGTTGCTCACGAACGCCGCCGGCGCCATCAACACCGGGTTTTCCGAAGGCCAGCTGATGTTCATCTCAGACCACATCAACCTGATGGGCGCGAATCCCCTGGCGGGACCGAACGATGATCGCTGGGGGCACCGTTTCGTGGACCAGACCTGCACCTATGATCCGGCATTGCGACAAAAACTCCAGGAGGCAGCAAAGTACAGCAGCGTCGAAGCCGTCGAAGGCGTGT
>DASTBJ010000349.1:0-3647 GCA_035712125.1 Terriglobia bacterium | reverse complement strand
AAACCCGGGCGCCGGGATGCCACGTCACGCGGGCGCGCGACGATCTTTACGCCGGCGCTCCGGCCGGAAATCACGGCTGACGAGTTGCCGGCGGTCGCCGAGACGCCGCTCGTCGGTGCTGGCTTTTGCAGGATGATGCCCTGATGGGTTGAATTGCGCAATCACACCGCTCACCGCTGGCTCTTTGTCTCTATCCGTCCAGAGGTTGGCGGCTCCCTTGGAACTGTGAGGCGTTTGCGACCGTTCGATCGCTGCGACGATCTGGTTCGGATCGATTGGTTTGACCAGGAAGTCACCGCCGAACCGGCGTGCCTCAGCCTCCAGGACAGGATCCGCAAAAGGACACGTGATAATGGCGTGAAGGTCGGGACGATCGGCTCGGGCTCGCATCAGTAACTGCAATCCGTTGAATTCGCCCAATCGAACGTCGACGATGAGAACACCCGGGTGGTGGTGCATCCACAGGCGCTTGCCTTCTTGAAACGAGGTCGCGGGCAGCACGTCGTACCCCTCACATCTGAGCGCCTCAGCGATGTCGTGGAGCACTCGAAGCTCGGTGTCGACGAGAAGGACACGATGCCGGACCGCAATCGCGGATTGCTGCGTCGTACTGGCCACCACTGTTTTTTTCTCCAGGCGATCTTTCCTGAAATACCGCATTAGGCAGACATTTGTATTCGGGATGGATCGAATCGCGAATTTCGGTAAAGCGACTTCGAGCCACACCTTTCCAACGCTGCCCAACAACGGCTCAGCTGTAAACGCTCCGTCCTCAACGATTTACGACGCAGAGACAAATGTCTGCCTTTTCTTGGCGGCGGCTTTGCAGGCTTTGAGGGCGATTGCTGCCACCGCCAATTGACATAACTGTTACGCAGACATCGGGCCAAGTGGGCGCGACGACGACGGAGTCTTCGCTGGCGACCAGGTTCCCGAAACTGATCGGCCGCAGCACGTTGCTGAATGAGATCAGGGAGGAGATTGTCCGGGTCGCACGGTCCGATGCGAAGGTGCTCGTCACCGGAGAGAGCGGGTCGGGCAAGGAGCTGGTCGCGGAGGCACTGCACCAGGCGAGCACGAGAGCCTCGGGACCCTTCGTTGCCGTGAATTGCGCAGGCTTTCCGGAAACCCTTCTGGAGTCCGAGCTGTTCGGCTATGTCAAAGGGAGTTTCACGGGCGCCTTTCGCGACAAGCCCGGAAAGCTCGAGGTCGCCAATGGCGGCACGGTTTTCCTGGACGAAATCGGCGAAATGACGCTGCGCATGCAGGGTCTGCTGCTGCGCTTTCTCGAGACCGGCGAGATGCAAAAGGTCGGCGCATACGGCGAAAGCCGTCCGGTCAACGTCCGCGTGATCACCGCGACGAATCGGAAGCTGCGCGACATGGTCACCCAGGGTCTATTTCGGGAGGACCTCTTCTATCGCATCAACGTCATCCAATTGACCGTGCCGCCGCTGCGCGAACGCAAGGATGACATCCCGTTGCTGATTGAGCACTTCGTGCGGCAGTCCTCGAATGGCCGGCAGCCGGGCCGCAGCGGATTGGCGTTCACGAGCGATGCCCTGGCCGTGCTCGTCGACTACGCCTGGCCGGGCAACGTCCGCGAGCTTCGCAATGTCGTGGAACGGCTGGTCGTGAACGGACGCTCGGGCCTGGTCGGGATCGAGGCACTGCCGTCAGAGATTCGAAGCCGTCAGGGCATACCCGTTCGCCCTATGAAGGAACGTCGCCGCACCGTGAGCGACGATTTGTTCAAGCGCCTCGTGACCGACGGCGAGTATTTCTGGTCAGCGGTGTACCCGCTGTACATGCAGCGCGAAATCACCAAGACCAGCGTTCGCGATCTGGTCAGGAAACGCCTTGAAGAGGCCAGGGGCAACTACAAGATTGTCCTTCGCCTCTTCAACATGCCACCCGAGGATTACAAGAAGTTCCTCAATTTCCTCCGCAAACACGACTGCCAACCCTCGTTCAAAGAATTCCGCTGAGCCCTCACGCGGCTCCAAGCACCCGCGCCGGCGCACCGTGGCTCACGGGCTCCGGCTCGACTCGAACGGTCATCATGCGGAACTCGTGGATGGGCAAGTGCGCTTCGTGCTTTCTCAGGAAGTTCAGGAAGCGCTTGTAATCCTCGTCCGGCATGTTGAACAGACGAACCAGGCCCTTGTAGCTGCCTCGCGAAGCGGTTAAGCCAAGCCGAATGACGCTCCGCAGATCCTGTCTCGTCAGATCTCGAGATTTGAACGGCGAGTAGACGACGGACCAGAAACTTTCGCGGCGCAGGGTCATCTCGTCATAGAGCAACTGTGCTCGCGACGGTGCCGCCAAGGCAGCGGATTCTTTTCGCGCTTGATGCGGATGCTTGCCGGTTGCGATCGGTTCCGGCAGATGCGACGGCAGAATCGGAGCGGAGTGCGAACGCACCACGAGGCGCTCCACCACGTTTCTGAGTTCACGGACATTGCCCGGCCACTCGTATTGAACGAGCCGAGCCATGGTGTCGGCGTGCACCTGCGGCTTCGGGACCCGGTGCGTTTGCGAAAGCGAACCGAGCATGAAGTCCACGAGGTGAGGGATGTCCTCCGCGCGATCACGGAGCGGGGGGATGTCGATGCGAATGACGTTCAGCCGGTAATACAGATCCTCACGGAACTCGCCGGCCTGCACACGCTCGAACAAGTTCCGGTTGGTGGCGCAAATAACCCGGACATCGACGCGAGAGGCGCGAACCTCGGAACCAACCCTTTGAATCTCGCCATTCTCGAGGAACCGCAGCAAGAGCGCCTGCATTTGCAGACTCATCTCGCCGACCTCGTCCAGGAAGACCGAGCCGCGATTCGCCTGCTCCAGCCAGCCCGTGCGATCGCGATGCGCGTCGGTGAAGCTGCCCCGGACGTGGCCGAAGAGTTCTGAGGCCAGCAGCGTGTCCGGAATACCGGCGCAGTTGATGGGCACCAGTGCATTTCGATTGCGCGCACTCAACTCGTGGATGAGCCGCGCGACGACTTCCTTACCGACGCCGCTCTCACCGGTTATCAAAACCTTTGCGTCAGATCGTGCGGCCCATTCCACGTCATCGACGACGCGGCGAATAGCGGGACTGACACCGACGAGTCTTCCTAACTGCATAAAAAGAAGCCCTTCACCAGGGGGATTATGTTTCAAAACAAGACACGTTGGTCGTCTATGTGACGACAATGTATTCTATGTTCCTGCCGTGGTCAAGCTTTTTCTTCTTGGGGGGGGATTTTTGCCAACAACTTTAGCCGATGAGCGGACATTGTTTGTCGCTGACAGTGCTTCAAGCGGCATCTTGGGGTTTCGTTAGACGATATTCTGCCTTTGTGGCGACTATGTGTCCGCTGCGTCACACGTTCGACTCTTTCCCGGGTCGGCGCCGCGTCGCGCTCAAGTGTCGGGTGGGGTTGGCGCTGGCTCTTGTTATCGCTACTGCATCGGCAGTGCAGGGTGCGACGGCGTCGTGGGATCGCAATCCCGAGCCGAACGTCACGGGATACATGCTGTCGTACGGAACCGTGTCTGGCAGATATGACACCACGATCGATGTTGGCAACGTCACGACGGCCCAGTTCTTTCCTCCACCGGGCAAGCGTTACTACGTCATCGTTCAGGCGTACACGTCGACG
>DASTBJ010000348.1:0-6428 GCA_035712125.1 Terriglobia bacterium | reverse complement strand
TTCATCGCCAACGTCGAAGACAACGCGACCGTAGCGGCAGTGCTGACAGCGCCACCTCGCGGCAACCGGGGTCCGGGTGCGGGGCCGGCACCGCCAGCAGCCGGCACTGCGCCGGCAGCTACTCCGCAGGCGACAGGTCTGCCTGCGGCCGCTCCCGGCGGGTTTGGCCGCGGCGGCCAGCAACTCGGCAATCAGAATGCGGCGCACACTCCTGCGTACTGGATCAAGGTTTCCGCGCTGCCCGACGGCACATTCACCGTCACCAACACCCGCAACAACTTCAGCAAGACTTATTTGAAGCGGTAGAGCTGGCCGCTAATCCATACGTCGCTACGTATCCTTCGTTTCGTTGCCGTGGAGAGCTTGTTTCCCAGCTGCGAGAATTTTAAGAATTTCATCGACGTCGTAGACGCAACCTCCCCATATGCCACCGCTCGCGTCCTGTAGCGCAGCCCATAGGCGCGTGTCCGCGGGGAGCGCCGGGTCAGCGGCCAGGTCTGCGCCGAGCGGACGGGCGGCGAGAACACGGGCGCCCTCTTCGGCGCTGTAGCCGCGATCGGCTTCACCGACGAAGTTCACGGAGCCCTCGAGCTTTTCGCGATCGATGACGATTTCGATCATGTCTCCGTCGCGCAGCTTGCCGATCGGTCCGCCTGCCAGCGCTTCCGGGGAAACGTGGCCGATGCATGCGCCGGTGGAGACGCCGCTGAATCGAGCGTCCGTCAGCAGTGCGATATCTTTTCCAAAGGCGGTGTATCGCAGCGCCGCCGTGACTTGAAAACACTCTTCCATGCCCGCTCCCATCGGGCCCCGGCAGGCGAGCACCAGCACCTCTCCCGGTTGGATGCGTTTATCCTTGATTGCGGCGATCGCATCGGGTTCCGTCACAAAGACTCGTGCCCGCCCCGTCTTCCGGTAGACACCATCGGCATCGATGACACTGGGGTCGATGGCGGTGCTTTTTATTACGGACCCCTCGGGTGCAAGGTTTCCGACGGGGAAACACACTGTTGAAGTAAGCCCGGCCCGCCGGGCACCGTCCGGGGAAAAGATCACCTGATCGGGGTCGATACCTTCACGCTCGCGCAACAGCCGGCGAAGCGCGGCGCGGCGTTGCGAATTCTCCCATTGATCGACCTGGTCGCCGACGGTCTTCCCGCTGACGGTAAGTGCTTTCGTTTCGAGCAGACCCGCACGCCGCAAATGGAGCATGACTTCGGGAACGCCGCCGGCAAGGAACACCTGTACCGTCGGGTGATGTCGGGGCCCGTTCGGCAGCGCGTCCACCAGGCGCGGGACCTGGCGATTGATCCGGGTCCAGTCGGCGACGAGGGGACGCGGCAAGCCGGCCGCATGGGCGATCGCAGGGATGTGCAGGATGAGGTTTGTCGATCCTCCAAATGCGGCATGCGTCACCATCGCGTTGTGAAGCGCCGCAGGGGTGAGGATATCGCGTGTCCGCAGGCCGCGCTCCTCGAGGGCAAGCAAAGCGTGAGCGGAGCGGCGCGCCATGTCGAGCCAGATCGGCTGGCCGGAGGGTGCAAGCGCGGAATGGCCGATTGCCAACCCAAGCGCTTCACCGACGATCTGAGACGTTGCGGCGGTTCCCAAAAATTGGCATCCGCCTCCCGGTGATCCGCAGGCCCGGCAGGCGAGGGCTGAGGCCTGTTCCAGTGTCACCTCGCCATGCGCGAAACGCACGCCAAGGGTCTGTATGCGGCCGGCATCTTCTCCTGACTGCGAAGGAAGCGTCACGCCGCCAGGCACGAGAACCGTGGGCAAATCGCGCATGGTCGCGAGGGCCATCATCATTGCGGGTAGCCCCTTATCGCATGTGGCCACGCCGAGAACACCACGGCGCGTCGGAAGCGAGCGGATCAGCCGTCGGAACACGGTGGCCGCGTCGTTACGATACGGCAGGCTGTCGAACATACCGGTGGTTCCCTGCAACCGGCCGTCGCACGGATCCGTGCAGGCGCCTGCAAATGGGATCGCGCCGGCCTCTTTGAACGCGGTCGCCGCAGCTTCCACGAGCAGCCCAACCTCCCAATGTCCGGTGTGATACCCAAGCGCGATCGGCGTCCCGTCTGCCCCGCGCACGCCGCCATGCGTGGAGAGAATCAGGAACTCTTTCCCTTTGAGCCTTGCGGGCTCCCAGCCCATGCCTGCATTCTGCGTCCAACCGAAGATGTCGCCTGAAGGGCGCTCGCGCAGCATGTCTTCATTCAAAGGCAATGTTCCCTGCGGACCGGGTGCGGACGCAGGGACGTCGTAAAGAGAGGTGTCTTGCGAATCGAACGGGTTGTCGGCCATTGGCATTTTCACGTTGGGTGTAGCCGTGATTATGGCGCAGTTTATTCCACTTTGCCTCCGAGGCCACTTCGCAGTCGTCCATTGCAGTACTGCGCGAGTCCGACGCTTGCCCGCCTGGCAATCGGACAGCCCGCTCGATGAACCCCGGTCCCCGCATGTGGTTATACCGTCCGCGGTTAACCCCGTTTCTTAACCCCTGGTGCTGTTTTGACGGCCCCGCTGTACCATGCTATCTGTGTCGTACAGGATTCAGTTACACGGCGAATTCGGTCAACGTCACCGGAATTCGGATGCGGAGTTGAGGAACTAGATGCTGCTATCAGCGGAAGGCATGAATACGAGGGTCGCGGCGTTCTGCAACGCGGTGGCCCGCACGGTCAAGGGTAAGGACGAGATCATCCAGCTTGCTGTCGTGGCCTTAATTGCCGAAGGTCACCTTCTCATCGAAGACGTGCCCGGCGTCGGCAAGACAACCCTCGGGCATGCCATGGCACGGGCACTGAGCTGCAACTTTCATCGCATCCAGTTTACGAGCGACCTGCTGCCATCCGACGTGCTCGGCGTTTCGGTCTTCAATCCGAAGGACAACGATTTTGAATTCAAGCCGGGGCCCATCTTCTCCAACATCGTGCTCGCCGACGAAATCAACCGCACAACGCCGAAAACTCAGAGCGCTCTGCTGGAAGCAATGAACGAAAATCAGGTGACGATCGAAAGCGCGACCTACGCGCTGCCGCGTCCTTTTATGGTCCTCGCAACGCAGAATCCTGCGGAACACCATGGCACCTATCCCCTTCCCGAATCGCAACTCGATCGCTTCCTCATGAAAATCGAAGTCGGCTACCCGGACGCCTCCGCCGAGAAGGAAATCCTGAAACGGTTCACCAACGGAAATAGCAGGAGCGCGGTGGAACCCGTGCTGACACCAGCCGATGTCGTGGCTCTGCAGGACGACAGCCGAAAAGTGCACATCGGTGAAGAGATCATCGACTACATGCTCCATATCGTGAACTCCACGCGACGACATCCCGAGATCGAACTCGGCGTGAGCCCGCGAGGCACCGTCGCCTTGTTCCGCAGCGTCCAGGCGATGGCGCTTGTGCATGGCCGGACGTTTGCGATTCCCGACGACGTGAAACGGCTCGTCCCTCGTGTCTTCGCACACCGGCTTCTCATCGCGCGAACGGGCGCGAAGGCCCGCACCGACCCGCACTCGATACTTCGGCGTATCCTCGACGAAGCGCCTGTACCGGCGTAAAAAAAGGCCAATGTCTCGCGCAGCCAATCTCCCGGCAACCGGCAACCCGCCGATGTGGAAGGTCTTTCTGCAGTCGATGGCGCTCCTGGTCGTCGCTCTGCTGACCGCTCTCTATTCCACGGCCGCTGCGGCTTCCGGAAATCTGCCGGCAACACTCCTGACGACACTCGTTTCGCTTGGGCTCGCAGCATGGGTAGGAATCCGCTTTGTCCCCAGGCTGGCGCGCGGCGTGGACTGGGGATGGATGCCAGGCCGCGGGAACTACAGAATTACCCGCGAAGGCGTCATCTTCCTGTCGGCCCTGTTTATCGTGCTTGCCGCGGCGATTAACACCAGCAACAACCTCTTATATATGGTGCTGTCGGCTCTGCTCGCCGTCCTCGCCCTGTCGGGCCTGCTTTCTGCCGTCAATTTCAAAGCTCTCGAGATGCAATTGTTGCTTCCCCCGCGCGCGTTTGCAGGGGAAGCGATTCCGTTTTCCGTACGGATCCGAAATCGCCGCCGGGTGTTCCCTGCCTTTTCGCTGCTGACGCAGCCGCCCGGAGAGAATCTCTATTTTCCGTTGATTCAGCCTCGCCAGTCTGTCCTCCGTCCCGGGCAAACGAGTTTTCTGCGGAGGGGACGTCACTCCTTTGAACTCCTGCGCGCCGGATCACGCTTTCCATTTGGATTCTTTGTAAAGTCGCGCGGCTTTGCTGTGGAGGCCGAGTGTCTCTGCTACCCCGCAATTATTCCCGAGGATCAGTTGAACATCTCGGTAACCGATATTCTCGGCGACATGCAGAGCCTCCAGCGGGGAATGGGCAGCGACCTCTATACGATTCGCGATTACGTGCCCTCCGACAGCGCGCGGCATGTGCACTGGAAAGCGACGGCAAAGACTGCCGCGCTCAAGACACGCGAATTTGCCGCGGAGGAGTCCCACAACATCATTCTCGTACTGGATCGTTACGGGAAACCCGAGGACAGCGACCAGTTCGAAACTCTGGTGTCGAAAGCCGCTTCTCTGGCGTTTCACCTCATTCGCGGCGGAGCACTGGTCAGTCTGGTTTCCGACAACTGGAGGTGTCCTCCCGAAGCATCCGAAGCATCACTCGATGCCATCCTGAACTATCTCGCTCTGGTCCAGATGTCGCCTGATGCGCCTCCACCATCGTTCCATCCAGGCACGGGCGCGTTCGTGCTTTCGTTACGCGACGGAGGAATCGAGTGAAACGCTATTGCGAGATTTCGTGCCACGTCCTCGTTGGCGCCGCTTTTCTCGCACTCGCCATGACAGGCCGTCTTGACCTTCCGGCCATCACGTTCTTCACGCCAGCATGGGCTGTAAGCCTCTATCGCGCGATCCGCGGATTAGACCCGCTTCTAAACAGCCGCAACGCCTTCTACATCACCTGTGCGTACATCGTCCTGATCGTCGTCGACCTCAGCTCATACTCGCGGTCGCTGATTGGCACGGCCGTACACATGGTGTTGTTTCTGGAACTCGTGAAACTTCATCAGGAAAAAAGCGACAGAGACTATCTGTACCTCATTATCCTCGCCTTCCTGAAAGTTCTCGCGGCGTCGTCTCTCACGGTCGACATCTCATTTGTCGTGACGCTACTCGTATTCCTCGTCGCTCTGGTTTCCACACTCATGAGCCTCGACATTTACCGCTCGGAGCAGAAGGCGCGAGCCAACCCCCGGGACGTCGCAGTCGCCCTGGGCAGCATGAGCTTCTGGACGACCATCGGCATTATTGCAATCGGCGGCGGCCTGTTTTTCCTCATTCCGCGCGTGGGGACCGGCTATCTCACCAGGGCATCGGTTCCGCCGCTTCTGCTCTCCGGATTCTCGGATACCGTCGAACTGGGGCAGATTGGCAACCTGAAGCTGAGTTCCTCTGTCGTGATGCATGCGCAGCGCCTCACGGGGCCGGCGTTCGCAGTACTGAAGTGGCGTGGCGTTGTTCTGGACAGCTTCGACGGCTTTACCTGGTCAAGGAGCAGGCGTGCCCGGCATGCCGTGCCTTCTGAGAACGGCAGTTACATTCTCGATCGCGAACCCACCCGAGGCCAACTCGCAACCTATCAAATTCTGCTGGAACCTCTGGCGACGACGGCGCTCTTTGGTCCCTATCAAGTGCGTCAAATATCGGGGCGTCAGATCCCGGGAATCGAAACAGACGCAGATGGCGCGGTGTTCGTGCGAGCACACCAGGGACAACGGCTTCAGTATCAAGTCACTTCGGAGGTCGGCAGGCGCCCTGTGGTGGGCAAGCCGCCGGAGCTCGCGGGGCCGGATACGACACCGATGAAGTACCTGCAACTGCCCGAGAACATCAGCCCGCGCATTGCCCAGCTGGCTGCGGAAATCACGCGCGATGCAAAGACGACGATGGAAAAGGCGTTTCGTGTGGAAACGCATTTGCGCCAGAACTTCAAATACACGCTGAACCTCACATGGAACCCGGGTAACAAGCCGCTGGAAGAGTTTCTCTTCACCGCCAGGACAGGACACTGTGAGTACTTTGCTTCCGCCATGGCTGTACTGTTGCGCGCTGCCGGAGTCCCCACGCGTCTCGTGAACGGCTTTTTGATGGGCGAGTACAACCCGGTCGGGGACATGTACATCGTGAGGCAGTCCGACGCGCACTCCTGGGTCGAGGTTTATGTCCCCGGCAACGGATGGACGGAATTCGATCCGACGCCGGCAGGCAGCAATCAACCCGATCCCGGTCTACTTGCGCAATTGCAGCACTATACGGATGCCGTGGGGTTTTTTTGGAACAGCTATGTGCTGACTTACGACTCCGACAGTCAGGGACAACTCTTCCAACAGGCACAGGCGTCGGTCGAAAAAATTCAACGAAGCG
>DASTBJ010000347.1:0-10261 GCA_035712125.1 Terriglobia bacterium | reverse complement strand
CACGACACTCTCGACAACCGATGGTCTTACAGTGACGGGTACGCTCCGCGTCGAAGGTCTCGCTGGCAATGAGGAGGGAATCTCAGCCATCAATGGCCCGGTGACCATCGCGTCGACTTCGGTGTTGCGCATCGAGGGAGCCTCAGCGGTTCCTGCCCGGCTACAGGTCACGAGCACCGACTTTACCAACCTCGGAAAGATCGAAATCGTTTCCACATCTGCGGAGGCTGACGTTATGGCGACGCTGCAGATGAAGGGCGAGTCGATTCTTGAAAACGCGTCGGGAGGAACGATTGATCTTGGAGCCGATGGAATCGCCGACAGCCTTGTGGAACTCGATGGTTCCGTGATCAACCACGGCACCGTATTGGTTCAGCGACGGGGTTTCCTCAACGGAACGCACGCGGAAACCCCGGGAAGATTCACCAACTTCAATACGTTGACGGTGGAGCAGGGCGCAGCGTTGACGCACGATAACGGTATTTATGTTCACGCCGTAGGTGCGTCCATCAGCAATGAAGGAGAGATCGTATTTGTCCACACGGTGGACATCGACGGTGTGCTTAGTGCGATCGGGACAATGTCATTCCTCGGAACAGTCAATTCGGGTCGCGACGGAACAGGGTTTCTTCTCGTGCCGGAAGGGAAGACCGCTGTCATACACGGTGCGACGGTCAATGCTGCTGTCGTCGTGGCGGGCACTCTCCACGTCAAAGGCTTCGAAGGCTCCCCGGACTTGATTGCCATCATAAATGGTTCCCTGACGACCACAAAGACTTCGATGTTGCGTATCGAGGGAGCTCCGGCGGCTCCTGCCCTTCTACAGGTTGCTACCGGCTTTACAAACCTTGGGAAGATCGAACTCGTGTCCACATCTGCGGAGGCCGACGTTATGGCGACCCTGCAGATGAAGGACGAGTCGATTCTTGAAAACGCGTCAGGCGCAACCATTGATCTTGGAGCTGATGGAATAGCTGGCAGCCTGGTCGAACTCAATGGTTACGTGGTCAATCTTGGAACAGTGATCGTTCGGCGACGGGGTTTCTTCAATGGAATTCATGCCGAGACGCCGGCAAGATTCACCAACTTCAATGCATTGTCTGTGGAGCAGGGCGCAGTGCTTACGCACGATAACGGTGTTTATGTTCACGGCGCCGGTGCGTCCATCAGTAACGAAGGAGAGATTTTATTCGCCCACAACGTCGAAATCGCAGGTGTCTTTAGTGCAGCCGGGGCAATGTCATTTCTGGGAACTATCAATGCCGGCGACGGTGCCACCGGAAGTCTTGTCGTAACTGAAGGAAGCACTGTTGATGCGACCGGAGCCACAGTCAACGTCGATGTCGCGATTGAGGGAACTTTCGAGGTCACAGGTGTGGTCGGTAGTCCCGATCTGAAGACCGTCATCAACGGCGCCGTAACTACAGCATCGACCTCTGTATTGAGAGTTACCGGCGCCGATCAAGCAGATGGAAAGCTCGAGATCGCTCAGGGCTTCTCGAACCTCGGCATCATCGAGTTAAAGTCGCTTCCTCTGGATCCGACCGAAGGGCTGGCGACACTGCGTGTGATGAACGGCGTTTTGGAGAACTCATCCACCGGCACAATCCAGCTGGTCGATAGCCAACCGGACGCGTTCCGGCTATACCTGCATGCCGCACTGTTGAACAACGGACGGCTTACGGGTGGCGGCCTGCTCGCTGGCCCGATCACGAACAACGGCACCATCGAACTGCTGGCTAACGAGGCGGTCCTGGTCCAGACCTCGTTCGCGCAGTCGTCGTCAGGTACGCTCGAGATCCATGTCGACGGGGCTTCCAGGGAATTTGAGCCAGTGGCCATTGTTGGAACCGCCGCGCTGGACGGGATGCTCCGCGTCCGACTGGCGGCTGATTTCTCTCCCGAAGATGCACAAGAGATCACGCTTCTTACTTACGCATCGAAGTCGGGCTCCTTCAGCACAAGCATCGTCGGTCTGCCGGATGGAACGAATGCTGCCATTGTTGCAAATAATACGTCCGCAACCGTGACTTTCTCGGTGACAACTCCCGTTGTTTTCTGGGATGGCGGCGGCTTTACGAGCAATTGGATTGAAGCGCTGAATTGGAGTACCGACGTCGTGCCGACGTCGGAGGACAGAGTCGAAATTCACGGGGAGAGCGATCTGGTCGTTGTCATCGCAGGAATCGACGTGACGGTGCGGAGCCTGCTGGTTCAATCGACGCTTTTTTTCCGCAATGCGACACTGACGACGACTGACGGCTTCACATTGACAGGGACCCTTCGCGTACAGGGGAGTGTCGGATTCCCTGAGATCGTGAGTTCTATTAGCGGTCCTATCACAACCACCTCGACATCGGTTATTCGCGTCGACGGTGCCGTTGAAGCTCGCGCGCACTTGAAGCTGACAACGGGATTCTCGAACCTTGGTCGAATTGAGCTGGAATCAGCTTCAGCCGAGTTAGCCGATTCGGCCGTTCTTCAAGTGATGAGCGGCACCCTGGAGAATGAAGCCGGCGGCACGATCGATCTGGGCGCAGACGGCGTCGCGGGAAGCTTCGTTGAAATTGACGGTGAACTCATAAATCGTGGAACCATCGAGGTCAAACGCATCGCCGCTCTTGGCGGTCAGTTTGCGGTGGCCGGCAGCGCTCTCACGAACTTTGGATCCATCACCGTGTTATCGGGCGCCCGATTACGCCTGCTGGGTGCGACTTATGTCCACGGTGCCGGGTCCTCCTTCAGCAGCGTGGGCGCGATCGAGTTCTTTGAGCCCGTTGAGCTGGATCAGGATCTGTTTGCTAGCGGAAGCATCACTTTTGCCACCACGGTCGAGCCCGGAAAGAACGACACAGCAGGGCTGGTCGTGCCGCAGGGCGCGACCGTGACTCTACTCAGCGCATCGATCAACGTCCCCGTTGCTGTCGCGGGGATACTGGAGGCGGTAAGCAGCTCGGAGCCATCGGTAATCAACGCGCCGCTGACCACGACATCCGCGTCTGTAATCCGAGTTGCGTCATCACCGGGGAATGCAGCACATCTGAAACTCGTGACGGGTTTCGTAAACCTTGGCCGGATTGAGCTGAAGTCGACATCAGACCAGATCACGAATTCGGCAGTTCTTCAAGTGATGAGCGGAGCCCTGGAGAATGAGGCTGGCCGCACAATCGACCTGGGTGCAGACGGGGTCGCGGGAAGCTTCGTGGAAATCGACGGTGAGTTCGTCAATCGGGGAACCGTCGAGGTCAAACGTCTTGCCTCTATTGGCGGTCAGTTCGCTGTGGTCGCCAGCCCTGTCGGCAACTCTGGATCGATCAGTGTGTTGCCGGGCGCCCAGTTACGCCTGATCCAGGCGACGTACGTCCATGATGCCGAGGGGTCGATCACGAACCAGGGCGAGGTTGAGTTCGGGGATGTGGTTGGTCTCAACGTGGATTTGTTGGCAAGCGGCCAGATGACGTTCTTCGACACCGTCGAACCCGGACCGGAGACCACAGGGCGTCTGGTCGTGTCGCAAGGCGCGACCGTGACTCTCGCCGGGGCGACCGTCAACACAGTTCTAGCTGTCGCAGGAACACTGGAGGCCACACGCACGTCGGTAATCAACGGCGCGCTAACCACTGCTCCGACTTCTATATTGAGAGTCTCTGCCCCTGACGGAGCTTCCGCGGTACTTGAAGTTGCGCAGGGATTCATAAATCTCGGCACGATCCAGTTAAGGTTCGAGACCCCGGCTCCAGGCCAGGGGACCTCAACTCTGCGGGTCATTAGCGGAGTGCTGACCAATAACGGCGTTGTCACGGGCAGCGGAACGCTCTCCGGTACGGTTAGTAACAATGGAACCATTCGCGTCGGCACCGCCGTTTCATTGTCGGTCCAGGGGATGTTCACGCAGTCGTCCACCGGCACTCTCGAAGTGAACATCACCGGCCCGGATACGGCGACCCTCAAGCCGCTGGAAGTTTCCAGTACGGCTGATCTCAACGGAACGCTGCGCATCGTCCTCGCTCCGGGCTTCGTGCCTCCGACCGGAAGTGCCTTTGTCATTCTTAAAGCCGCGGACATTACCGGGGACTTCACCACGTATACAGGACTGAGCATTCCGGGCGGCGGAACGTTTGATCCGTTATTCAATGCTCAAAATACCGAGCTCAGACTGGAAGTCCTCGAGGCAGTGCCGACCATCATTTGGGATGGCGGTGGCAACGACACATCCTGGCACAATCCATTGAACTGGAACCTGGACCGCTTGCCGGTTATTACGGATCTGGTCGTGATCGATTTGCCGGGCGCCGTCGTGGAACACTCTCAAAACACCACGAAGGTTAGAGCAATCCAGTCTACACAGCACCTGGTCATCTCGGGTGGCTACCTGCAGTTTCACGAGGACTCTACACTCAAAAATCTCACCATGCTGGGTGGAGCAATCGCAGGATTTGAAGACAATGGAATAACCGACCTGACCGCTGAAATAACCGGCCTGCTCACCTGGAAAGGGGGCGATCTTGGTGGAGATATCGGATCCGAGGGCGCGTTCGATGTTGGATCATTGAACGATGACCCGGCGACACCCCGTCTCCGCATCGAACCCGGATCGGTAAAGCGTCTTTTTGTGACGCTCACTCTGTACGGCCATGGGCTGATCACGGCTGAAGACTTCTTCGTGGGCACTCCCGTGGCCACACCCGGTGGAAAACTGGAAGTGTTTGGTATTTTGGAACTACAGAACTCGGGAGATATCAGAGGTGTATTTGAAACCACTACCGAAATCGAGGAAATGCCTCTGCTTGTCAACCACGGGATCGTTCGAAAATCGGGTACCGGAGAAAGCAGTATCCAGTTGCTGCCCTACAACACGGCGGCCGGTTCTCTCACAGAGGTGCTCGCCGGCACATTGTCGTTGTTGCTTTTCGAGAGTCCACTTCCGTCGGAACTTGCCGCAGGGTCATTCGCCATCTCACCAGGTGCGACACTACTCTTCGGTGAGGGAGGTCACAAATTCGGGACGGACTCCACCATTCAAGGGGGAGGCAGCCTCGTTGTTGAGGGTGGAGAGGTAAGGATAAGCGGCGCCTATAACCTGACCGGGAAAACCACGGTTCGGCAGGACGCGACGCGCACCGCTGCACGTTTGAGGTTCGACGCCGCTCCGGCCACGAGACAGCTTGCCGAGTTTGAAATCCAGGGAGGTAACGTCAGCGTTTCCGGTAGTGTCGTCATCCCGACTCTGACGATCAGCGGTGGCGCGTTGACGACCGCTTTGACAAACACCGACGGTGTGACGACCCCCGCCAGCGTCAAGATTTCAGGATTCCTTCTATGGAGGGGCGGCAATTTAGGTGGCGACCTTATAACTGGAGGCGTGTTCGAGGTTGGTGTCTCCAACGACGGCCCGACCACCCCCAGGCTCCGTATCGAGAATGGATCGCCGAAACGTTTGTACTCGCCGTTGACGATTTACGGCCGCGCCGTCCTCGCAGCCGACGACTTCATGCTGCGTGAGCCAGTCATTGGCATTGGCGGAAGACTCATCGTCCGCGGCGAGATGGAACTGCAGGGTACCGCGGACATCGGCGCCACATTCCTGACAAGCCGATCTATGGAAGACTCTCCGCTGGTCGATGTCCATGGGAAATTTTCGAAGACAGGATCCGGTGAAAGCCGCATCGACGCGCCTTACGACAGCAAAGCCGGAGCCACCACGGAAGTCCTGGCCGGTACGCTCGCGCTTCTGAATTTCC
The DNA here is from genome assembly GCA_035712125.1 of Terriglobia bacterium. Classification (GTDB taxonomy): domain Bacteria; phylum Acidobacteriota; class Terriglobia; order 20CM-2-55-15; family 20CM-2-55-15; genus DASTBJ01. The sequence continues at coordinate 4,520 of DASTBJ010000347.1, read as the reverse complement.
AGGGCGATGAGCGGCCATCGCAGATCGAAGCTGGCTCGTTCGCCATCTCACAAGGTGCGACATTACTCTTCGGCGAGGGAAGTCACCACTTCGGGACGGACTCCACCATTCAAGGGGCCGGCAGCCTCATTGTTGAGGGTGGGGAGGTAAAGATAAGTGGCGTCTATAACCTGACGGGGAAAACCACAGTGCGGCAGGATGCGACGCGAACGTCTGCGCGCTTGCAGTTCGATGCCGCTCCGGCCACGAGACAACTTGCCGAGTTTGAAATCCAGGGAGGCCACGTCAGCACGGCTGGCAATGTCTTCATCACGAAGCTGACAATGAGTGGCGGATTCTTCACGACTGTCGGCAGTGTGAAGGTTTCAGAATCTCTGCTATGGCAGGGCGGTGATTTAGGCGGTGACTTTGCTCCTACTAGTGGTGCCTTCGAGGTTGGGGGCCAAGCCGACGGGCCGACCACGACCAGACTACGGATCGAAAGTGGGACGGCTAAACGCTTGTTGTCGGCATTGACCCTCTACGGTCGTGGCGTCATCGATACCGAGGACTTCAGAGTGGCGACTCCGGTCGTCGGTGTCGGAGGGGAGCTTGTTGTCCGTGGTGTTCTGGAACTCCAGGGCATGGGGGATATCGGGGCATCATTCCTGTCGGGCGCGACTTCGCAAGTATCTCCACACGTTATTGTTCACGGAAAGCTCCTGAAGACGGGCTCGGGGGAAAGCCGCATCGAGGCGCCCTACGACAGTAAAGCCGGAGCCATCACCGAAATTCAGGCAGGAACATTGGCGCTCCTGAATTTCGAGGGAACCCTGCGCCCCTCGGACGTCGAAGGTGGGTCGTTCGTGGTCTCGTTTGGAGCCACAGTGCTGTTCGGCGAGGGCAGTCACAATTTCCGTGCCGCATCGACCATCCAGGGTGCCGGCAATGTCATCTTTGAAGGCGGTGCTGTCTCGATTGCCGGAACCTACAACGTCACGGGCACCACGACAATCCGGCAAAACGCGGCACGCACAGCAACTACGGTCGAGTTCATATCCACACCGCAGATCGCAACGCTGCAGGTTCAAGCCGGCACGATGACGTTGCGGAATGGCGCGGCACCGGGGAACCTCACGATGACGGGTGGCACGATTGCCATTGCTGGAGGATCGATTACTTCGGCAAATCCCATTTCCATCACAGCAGGCACGCTGCAGGGTGTGGGAACGATCGAAGCCAGCGTGTCGAACAACGGTGTTCTGAAGCCTGGAACGTCTCCGGGAAGCCTGGTCATCGAGGGGGATTTCACCCAGACATCGACAGGAACGTTGGAGATCGAACTCGAGGGAGCGACTCCCGGGACGGAATTTGATGTTCTGCAGATCACCGGCCAGGCGACCCTCAGTGGAAAACTCCTCGTCGTGCGGGCTACCGGATTTTTCCCCGCAGCTGATGGCCGGTTTGAGTTCATGACCTATGCGTTACGAACCGGTGACTTCCTGGAGTTTGAGGGACTCGACTTTCCCGGTGGTCAGCTGACTCCACGTCCGGAACTTCTCGAGTACGCGCTTGTTTCGGATTCGGCTCCTCAGGCACTCGATGATCAGGTCACAACACTGGAAGACACGGCGTCCGCCGCCTTCAATGTCCTCGCGAATGACATCGATCCGGGTGACGTCCTCACCGTCCTGACGTTCGGCCAGCCGTCGCGCGGCACCGTTGTGCAAACTCTGCCGGGAACATTTATCTATACGCCGCAGCCGAACACGTTCGGGCTCGACTCGTTTACTTATGTCGTACAGGATCTCGAAGGCAATACGGACAGTGGACAGGTCCTGATTTCCGTTCAGGCAGTGAATGATCCGCCGATTGCGGTGGATGACACGGCGTCCACGGAGCAGAACGTCGCGGTCAATGTCGCCGTTCTTGCGAACGACATCGAAGTGGATGGCAATACGTTGACGATCCAGAGTTTCGCAGCTCCCGCCAATGGAGCCGTAACCGACAACGGCAATGGGACGCTGCGATACACGCCGGCATCCGGCTTCACAGGTAACGATAGCTTCAGCTATACGGCGGCGGATCCATCCGGCGCCTCGAGTTCAGCAACCGTGACGGTCACCGTCGGTAGCCATGAAGAAGCCGAACGCACTCGCGCAATCCGTGACCAACTCAACGACGGATTTGAAGACCTGTTCCCTCAGTTCCCGAATTACAGCGACCTGTTCGACTTCTCGAACTCCAGCCGGCCGGATATGAATCCGCCTGTGGTGTCCGAGGATCTGAACAACCTCTTCAGCCTGGGTGACGAACTGGAGGATCTCGATCCTCCGCAGCTTCCCGAACTCTTTACGATAAGGGACCTTATCGAAGCGCTGGAAGCGCTTGGTTTTGAAGTGCTGGAAATCGAGGGAGGGTATAGCGACGCGACGCACAGCATCCCGGACACGCCGCTAGCCGGCGACCTGATCCTGCTGCGGTATCAAAAGACGTTTGCCGACTTCCATGGCAGTGCACCCTTCGATGACAGTACAGGCGCGCTGTTGGAGGCCTTGAATCCTTCGGCAAACCTCGATGGCAATCTCGACTACGATGCAGACCTGACGCTGGACGTCTTCATTGGACTCGACAGCGAGGTTGCTGCCGGCGGCTTCTTCCTTCTCGGGCAAAGTGCCTTGAGGCTCGAACTGGCAGTCACAGGAACACTGGGAGCGACGTTCCCAGTGCCGCTCGGTGATCTTGCCCTGAGCATCGAAGGCTCCGCTGCGGTCGATTTGACGGTTGAGGTCGGCGGCAACGTCGAGGACCACCGATATCGAGTTACCGACATTATTGGTGATCCCAATCTCTTCCTGGTTCCGGATGTTGATGGCACGGCTTCCATCGATCTTGCTGTCGCAGTGACTGACGCCGGCGAGCCGACATCGATCACATTCGGACTGCTGTGGGACCTCACTGTTGAGGATGGTGAGGTGACCGACGTCCACGAGGAGATCGTTTGCCCCGAGGATGAACTCTTCGCAGAGGCCGTGATCTCGCTTCTGGCCGAAGGCTTCGGCGAATTAGGAGATCCGGCTCTGCTTAGACTGAACGGCCTGGGAATCCCCCTGACCGAAGGGGCTCCCGGAGCCCATACGCCCGATGGACTCCTCATCGGCCAGGACGGCGAGCAACCCGTCTGGTTTGCACAAGTCACGCAGTATCTCGAACAGATGTTCAGCTTGCTTGACGGTACGGGGCGTGGTGAGGGTGCCCACTACACTCTGGGAGACGAACTGCTGGGATCTGCCGAATTACGGAGGGAACTGGATTTGGCAGGTGCGGGAATAACTATCGGTGTCATTTCTGATGGCGCCGATGGTCTCGAGGACGCGCGCCAGTCCGGCGATCTTCCTTCGGACCCGCAGATCGTTCATCCCACATTGTCCGGCACCGGCGCGGAAGGCATCGCGATGATGGAGATCGTTCATGATGTGGCGCCGTCAGCGCGGCTCAGGTATGTCGGTATAGCCGGCAATCACGCTGCTGACGGGCTGATAATCAATGCCGTCGATGCCTTCATCACGGGAGTCAGGTGGCTGGTTGAAGTACAAGGCGCTACTGTCGTCGTTGACGACATGGGATTCTTTGATGAGCCTTTTTTTGGAGAGGGCCGAGTTGGCGAAGTGATCCGGGATTTGATGGCGCGGTTCCCGCACGTGGTTTTCGTGACATCAGCAGGCAACTATGCTCAATCCCATGCAGGGGCTACCTTCCAGAAGACGCTCCATCGTTTCGCCGGCGAGGTTACATCGCGAAACATCCATCAATTCTCGTCAGACAGTAATTTCATCCAGGCATTTGTGAACCAGGACGGAACGTACCAGGCGTCACTGCACTGGACCGATCCGACGGAAACCTTCCGGCTTTTGCTTGTGAACCCCGCAACGAACAAGGTCGTTGACGTGAGCAGCCCCACCAGTGACACGAGCGCGGTCCTCGATGTAGACGCCAGGGGAGACGAGAGAACGTTTGGTTTTGCGATTGAACGGATGGGCACGAACTTCCCGGCTACGTCTCCGTTCTTCCGTTTGATCGGTCGCGACATGACGTTCTTCACCCAGCCGAGGGGCTCTATTGTCGGCGGTCACAAGATCGTCGATGGCATGATCGTTGTTGGTGCGATACGCGCCGATCAACCCGGCCTCAATGTTCCCTCTGCAAAAAGCAGTCAGGGGCCTTCGCTGGTTTACATTGATGGCTCGCTGGCCGAGCGCCAGACGCTGACTGTCCTTGGCATATCCGACGTGAGCGTTTCCGGTGCAGGTGGATTTTCGCGGCCGTTCACGGGAACTTCCGCTGCCGCCCCACATGTGGCTGGAATCGCCGCCCTGCTGCAGGAACTCTATCGTCGCGAATTCGTTGACTTTGCCAGCGCAGCGCAGATCAAGAACGCCCTTGAAGTTTCCGCTATTGATCTCGGTACTCCCGGTTATGACAACGCCACGGGATACGGTCGCGTCGATGCCTTCGGCGCCGCTGCGGAGCTGTTGACCACG
>DASTBJ010000346.1:0-3306 GCA_035712125.1 Terriglobia bacterium | reverse complement strand
CAGGCCCAATGTAGCAGTGATCTGGATGAAGCTGGTGTAAAAACCCCGTTTCTCATCGGGCACATGCTCCGCCACATAGACTGCGGCGCCGCCGTACTCTCCTCCAAGTGCCAATCCCTGCAGCACGCGGAGGGCGAGCAGGGCAAGCGGCGCCAGAATGCCTATCGATGCGTAAGTCGGCAGAACTCCAATGATCGCCGTGGCGCCACCCATGATGAGGAGGGTAATTAGAAACGCGTACTTTCGTCCGACGAGATCACCGATGCGGCCGAAGAACAGCGCGCCAAAGGGCCTCACGATAAAACCTACCGCGAATGTCGAAAGATAAGCGAAATACGCCAGCGTGTTGTTTCCCGGAGGGTAAAACAGTGGGGATATTGTCGCGGCGAGACTTCCAAAGATATAGAAGTCGTACCACTCGATCATCGTTCCGACAGACGATGCGGCAATCACTTGCCAGATTCTTGTTTTCATCGCGGGCGATGATAGCGCATCCCGGCGATTCGCAGGGCAGGTTCCTTACGTTTGTTCAATCACCGGCCAGAAACATCACCATGCGCCATCGGCCTTCGGAGTATTCAAAGCGTGCCCGGTAATCGATAGGGCTTCGGATGTACCGGGAGTCCAGGTAAGCGGTCTTGCCGTCCAGTTTTACGGCTGTCCATCCCTCGACTGGCTTGTCCTCGAACACCAATTCCAGGATGGCATAACTAACCGTCGTCACCACGGGAGCGTTCAGGCTTGGGGCATTGCGGATTCGGACGCTCGAGCCAGTGACGGCGCTAAACTCGAAGGCATCGATACCGTTTGGCCACCGCGAAAATGTGTAAGGAGTTGTGAACAACGTAGGTCCGTCGAACGTCCCACCCAATCTGAGGACTTCGGCGAGTTCTTTCCACACGGTGCTGCCGGGCTCTCGCGGCTTCCACTCCTCCTGGAATGCAGCCGCGCCATGGTCACCTCCGAAACCGATCTTGATGTCGGGATGAACAACTTCCAGCAAGGCTGCTGTATCTCTTTTTGCGATGATGTCCTGGAGTCGCATCTTGAAGGCGAGAAAGTCCGGATTCTGCGCCGCTTCGTCGACAGGGTGCAGCGTGCGCAGGTTTTGTGCCGGAGTGCCGAGCACTTGAGTGAACAGCAGGAGGGCTGCAAAGACTGCACTGCGTCTCATGGCTGCTTTCCTGAGAATATCGATGGTATCTCGAACGGCTCTCCTTCAGAAGCGTCAACAAATGACGCGTCCCGCAGCGCAATCTCCATAGCCGACAGCATGCGCCCCTTTCGATTCATGGCATTGTCTGCGATGCGGATCAATGTCTTATTGGGTCTTGCAAGAGGAGCCGTCTGTCTCAGCGTCGCGGCAATGTCCTGTTCGTCGATTGCGGGATTGTGATAACACGCGGCAATGAATGCCGCTGCTGTCGAGCGTCCGATGCCCGCGCGGCAGTGAACCAGCAGCGCTTCCTTCGGGTCCCATCGATTCAGGAAACGCAGCAGGCGATCGACGTGTGTGGCGGCAGGCATGACTCGATCCAATGTCGGAAGATGGATGTCGTGGAACTCGAGACAAAGGTGCCGGCCCACATACGTAGGACCCAGGTCCGGGAAATCCCATCCGGGATCGAGAATGCTGATGATGCGCGTCGGTTTGTGCTTGCCAATGGTTACTGAGAGCTTCGACAACGGGCAGACCAGGATGCTCATTACCTGAGAATTGTATGGCGGGGACGCAAGGAATTGCTTCGGCCGGGCGTTAAATTCACCCCTGCACGGCGTGTCGGATCTCCATAACCCGAGTTTTCACCAACTTGCGGAGGAGTGCCGGTGGCAGTGGACGGTCTGCCGGGAACCGGATCGTGCCTTTGCTGGTTTCGTAGGCTCCAAGCTCCTTCTTCAAGTTGGCTATGGTGGTCCCGCTCATCGGGTAAAACGCGCAATGATTCGCGCGGGCGCCAAAACCCACCAGGACTTTCCCATCGAGCCGGAATGCAGGCAGCTGGTAGCTGATGCACTCTTCGGCTTCGGGTACCATTTTTTTGATGGCTACCCGCAGCTTCTGAAGCGCTGACTTCTGGTCTTTGGGCAGACGCTCGAGGTATTCGTCTATGGTTGCGAGCTTATTCGGCATGAAGGCTCACTCCGATTCCTGATCCTGAAACGTTTCCAGGCACCACGCTTCTTCGACAGACGCCCAGGTTCCGAACACCCAATCGGTGCCTATTTCCCGCTGGATGTTCATCTGGCCGCCTGTGGACCATGTTACCTGTGTTCTCATACCCGCGCTCAACCCCTCGTTGAGAATACGGGCTGGAACGCGAAGGCCGTACTGCATCCCGATCGCCATTGCCAGCACGACACCCGACTTGGGATGGACCAAAGCAGGCGTACCGAGGACAACCTGACGGGCACGGACAGTAAGGTGTTTTCCGAGTTGGTCCCAGACGCGCTCCACGACATCCGGATGAGAGCCGCATTCCCAGTAGTCGATGGACTTCTCTCGCGGCGGACGGACGTCAGGAGGTTCTCCGCGAGTCCTCTCGAGATAACGAATCACGCCCTCATTCATCGGCTGGCGTATTTGCATGGATCAAATCTCAGCGAAGCTGGAAATCCTGCGGTACGTGTTCTGCGGCTGCGGAGGATTGCCGGGTCGGACTGCGAGGCAGACGTCGAGTCCCGCAGCCGCGGCCGCATCCAGTTCACGCACGACATCGGAAACAAAGAGGATCTGCGATGCTGGAAGAGCAAAGGCGGCTGCAATGACGCTGTAGCTGGAGGCTTCCGCTTTAGGTCCGGTTGTTGTATCGAAGTAGCCGTTTAGAAAATGCGTGAGATCACCCTGGGGCGTCGTTGTGAAGAGCAATTGCTGCGCGAGGATGCTGCCCGAGGAAAAGATCCGAATATCGATGCCTGCGCGTTGCCATCGCTCAAGGGCAGGCGGGACATCGAGAAAGACCTCGCCGCGAAGTTCTCCGCGGCGATAGCCGTCCTGCCAGATCCGTCCCTGAAGTTCCTTGAGGGCTGTCGTCTTGCGATCCTGATCGATCAGCCAGTGAACATAAGCGAGCGCCCCGGATGACCATGGCGGCGGCAGAGGTTCGAGCCCCCTTGCGACATCACGGTCGTGATCCAATTTCAGTGCCTGTTCCGTTGCGTGGTTCAGATGCTCATGGGCATGAGCGCGCGCAAAAGGAAAGAGCACATCGTAGACAAACCGGATCGGCGTGGTTGTCCCCTCGATGTCGAGAAGGATGCCCTTCACTGAACGTAGGTCATACCGAAGCACACCGGCTCAAACTTCGT
>DASTBJ010000345.1:0-10756 GCA_035712125.1 Terriglobia bacterium | reverse complement strand
GTTCCCGGTAAACAGAAGATTCGAAGCGGTAGTGAGGATTCCGCTATCGGTAACGTCGGTGAACTTGAATTCCCACTTCAGTTCGCCAGTCCGCGGGTCGATCGCGCGGATCGCGCCGCTGCCGTCTTCCTCCCGTCGCGTATTGATATAACCCACCCCGCGCACTCCGGGAACAACCGAGCGCGGTGTGCCTCCGGTAAAACGCTGGCCGGGTTCGTAGGTCAGATCGTACCTGGTAAATGTGGAGTAGTAACCGACCCACGTCGGTATGTAAAAAAAGCTGGTTCGGGGACTGAACGACGGAGAGTACCAGTTCGTCGCACCCTGCACGCCAGGGTAGATCTTAGTCCCCTCGGGCGTGGGTGCGGCACCTGCCGCAAGAATGGGACGGCCTTTCGAGTCCAGCCCCGTAGCCCATGTTACTTTCTCGAACGGTTTCCCCAGGAGAAACTCTCCTGTGGAGCGATCGAGCACATAGAAGAATCCGTTGCGATTCGCCCACAACATCAACTTACGCGGGCGGCCCTGCCATGGCATATCGACGAGAACGGGTATCTGAACAGCGTCGTAGTCGAACACGTCATGCGGAGTAAATTGGAAATGCCATTTCAGCTTGCCCGTATCGGCATCGAGAGCAACCACGGAGTCGCTGTAGAGGTTGTCGCCGGCACGATTGTCCGCGTTGTAGTCCGGACCAGGATTTCCGATTCCCCAGTACGTAAGGTTCAATTCAGGATCGTAAGACCCCGTCAGCCAAACCGACGCGCCACCGTGCTTCCAGGATTCCCCGGCCCATGTTTCACTGCCCGGCTCGCCGGGCGCAGGAATGGTGTAGAAACGCCATGCTTCTGACCCGGTCTTTGCGTCAAAGGCGGCAATGAATCCACGGATGCCGTATTCGCCGCCGCCGGTGCCGATGATGACTCTGTCTTTCACGACAAGCGGCGCCATCGTGATGGAGTAGCCGGTGGCGGGATCCGCACCGTTCACGTTTGTGCTCCAAGCCGGCTTGCCCGTGTGCGCGTCGATTGCAATGAGGCGGCCATCCATCGCACCCATGAAGAGCAGGTCGTCCAGAATGGCCAGTCCACGGTTCACCAGGCCACAGCAAAGGCGCGCCTTCGGCGACGGCTCATAGGCGTAATGCCAAAAGACCCGTCCCGTTGCGGCGTCCACCGCAAGCACATCGTTCGGCGCCTGAGTGAAATACATGCGCCCATCCACGACGAGCGGCGTCGCCTCGAACTTCTCGAGAGATTTCACCTGGAATGCCCACCGCATTTGAAGGTTCTTCACATTTCCAGGCGTGATCTGGTCGAGCGTGCTGTAGCGCTGGCTATCGTAGCCACCGGAATAGGTGAGCCAGTTGTCCGGAATCTGCCGGGCACGTGCAATGTCTTCCGGTCGGACCTGGGCCATCAGAACAGGCGCCACCCAAAGTAAGAGCAGGAGTCTTCTCATTGCAGCCCCTTCAACGTCAGAAGATACGACACGACGTCGGCCAGTTCCTGCGAGGAAAGCTTTTCCCTGGCGGAGGGCATGGAAGATTTTTCTTCCGACATGCCACGCATCGCCTGTCGACTAATTGATACGGGCTTGTCTCCGGGACCCAGCACCTGGATGGATTGAGTATCCTGATTGAGGAGACGACCACGAATGGTTTTACCGTCACGCATGGTCAAAGTGACCACGCGGTTCTGCGAGAGAATCACGGCGCCGGGATCCACAAGAGACTGTTCGATATCGGCTGGTCGCCGCAGTTCCCCAATGTCGCTCAAATCGGGCCCGGAACGCGACCCGCGTCCGTTGACCCGATGACAGTCGAGGCAGCCTCCTTTATCTGCGAAGAGCAATCTGCCTCTGCCGGCATCCCCGGCACTGGTCTGGCGAGCGCGAATGGAAGGGAACGCACGGAGAAACGCGACAATTTGCGCCGCCTGTTCGGCCTTGAATGCTGATGGCGGCATGGGCGTACCCGGGACACCGTTGACGATAATTCGCGAGAGGTCTTCGTCAGTTACTGCGCGGCGAAAAGTCCCACGACTAAGATTCGCGCCAGCCATGCTGTTGCCATCCGCACCGTGGCAGCCAGAACAATAGTTGCTGTAGTAACGCGAACCGGCGTCAACATCGGCCTGGTTGTAGTCGTGCCCCTGTGCCCACACTCCGGCCATAAACAGAACTACGGATTTCCACATGCGCGTGATGCTACACCAGAATTCGGGGACAGGCACCTCGAACCCTGAACTCCGAAGCGAACGTGCTATTCCGGAGTCGCGGGGAAAAACTCCTGCTTTTGGCCGATGGCGTGGCCCGCAGCAATAGGCAGTCCCAGTTCCTCGACTCGAAACACGGACGGCGGAAGCCGGAGCGAATCTCTCAGCTTCTCCATCGTCTGCGGAACAAACGGATAGAGCATGATCATCAACGTCTTCAGGACATAAAAGGAGGAATAGAGCGCGTCACGACGGCCCGGCTCCGGATACCGGTCATCGTGCGGTTTGAATTGAGTGAACAGGCTGTTGATAATCCGGGCGTAGTTTTCGATGACATTCAGCAGGGTTGCGTACTCGGCGCGTTCCATCGAGCGGAAATATCTCTGAATCATTCGTGCCGTTTCCGCCACAGCCTTCTCAGACAGAACACCCTCAGGAATCGTCCCACCGAACTTCGAGTGGCATGCGGAAATGGGCCGTTCGAACGCCGAATTGATCGGCCCCGCGAGAAAACGGTTTCGTTCCTCAAGCGCATGGAAATCGAAATTGGCAGGTTTCTCGGGCAGGCTCATTAACGCCAGGTAGTAACGTATCTGATCTGCAGAGTAGCCACGCTCGTCCAGCAGCTGATCTCCCGTCACGAAGTTACCGAGAGATTTGCTCATCTTGTCCCCACCAACCATGAGGTGACACGAGCCAAATATATCTGTGAACTGATAGTCGCCTGCCTGAGGCAACCGGTGCGGGTCGTCCTGTGTCCCCAGCCACAAGGCGCCCTGCATCAGGACATAGAAGTAAACATTGTCCTGACCAAGGAACTGGAAGACGCGGGCCTCAGGATCCTTCCAAAACTCGGCATGCTCCGCGCGGTCTCTACCCTTCTGCGCCAGTGCAACCTGAGAGAATGAGATCGGTGCGATGAGAGAATCCGGCCATACGTAGAGTGTCTTGCCGGCCAGATCCGGATCCAGGTCTGCCGGCAGAGGAATTCCCCACGCGACATCACGCGTGATCGAGCGGTGCGCCCACCCATCGACAAACTCATTAGGGATGCCATTCTTCAACAGATCCTCGTGGCCGCGATTAAGGTCTTCCTTGTTTTCGAACTGCAGCATGACCTTCTTTCCCAGCGCGTATTTGCCCTTGTGCGCAGGCAGAGAAGACCTGATTTCCTTGTACCGATCTTCATGCGTGTTATCGAATCGAAGCGATGGCAGTACTGTGTTGATCACCTCGCTGAAGACAGGCGTTCGCCACACTCCCTTCTTGCCCTGGATCCAGACACGAAGGGTTTCAGAAACCTTCCACATATCCAGCCACCAGTGGAGCGTTTCCTTAAGAACGGGCACGCCGTCGCTGATCGCACTCCGCGGATTGATCAGCTCGCTTGGCTCGTAATGCATACCACAGCGTTCACACTCATCGCTGTATGCGTTCAAGTTGTCACACTTTGGATTCGGACACTTGCCCCGAACGAAGCGGTCCTGCAAAAAGCGGTTGCTCTTCGGATCGAACCACTGAAGGCTCGCGCGTTTTTCCAGCATTCCGTTTTTGTACAACTTGCGGATGAAGAAGTCGGCGAGTTCCTTCTGAATGGGAAAGCATTCCGGCCTTGAAGTCCCGGAATACGTGTCCAGGCTTATCGAGTATCGATTCAGAGTGGCCTGCTGCTCGCCGTGTATGCCATCGATGAAGTCCCGAATGGACTTGCCGGCTTCTATTGCCCCGACCTCACTTACCGATCCGTGATCATCCGTACCACAGATGAATAGAACATTGTCCGCACCGATGAGCATCCTCATCCATCGCGCGTAGATGTCCGCCGGCACATGAACACCCGCGAGATGCCCCAGATGCAGCGGCCCGCTCGTATAGGGCATGCCTGCGGTGATCACGACCCTTTTGGGCCGATAGGCCTTGTTCTTGATCGTCTCGATATCCGGAGTGTTAGCTTGAGGAGTGCTCATCTGAATCCGCTAGCCTTCGTGTAAAACCAACAACAGTAACAAAAAAACCTCGAGCTTCATACAGGGTTACGAACGCCGACAAAAACTTCGCGTTCGTATGGATCCTCGATCATGCGCACACTGAAGCCGGCCTCGCGCAGCCAGAGCAGCCACTGTTCGCGTGAAAACAGGCCCAGCGCATGTGTGTCGTGCACAACATGAACAGGCCTATTTGCCTCTCGCAGCAGGTAGACAAAATCGACCGTATATGACGAATCCGACGGATCCGGATCGAACGTCCACTCAAAGTATCGCAGGCTGCGTGTTTCGCCATCGTGACCGCCGTGATGAACCGACGGGCGAAAGCGCTCTTTCACTGCATCCGGCATGAACAGCGCGACACCGCCGGGCCTGCAATGGACAAATGCTGTCTTCATGCATGCGATAAGATCGTCCGGTTCCGTCAGATAGCAGACAGCATCGTGAATGAAGACGCCGTCGAACTCACGGTCCAAACGAATCGACCGCATATCGCCCGCAAGGTGTTCGCATTCAGGATTAATGCTTCGGCTCTGGTCCAGCATGGACGGTGACAGGTCCGTCAACGTCATCCTGAAACGCTTCTTCAGGTGAAACGCATTGTTTCCGCCGCCGGCTCCAAGCTCCATAACCGTACCGATTCCGGAAGGGCAGGATTCGGTCAGCACTTGTTGGGCAAATGCCGCCTCTTCCTCGTAGCTGGAAGGCGCTGTCAGCAGGTGAAACCAGGGCGCCAATTCGTAATACAGTTTTGGTTGTTCAGGCTTCATCCGGGTCGATCCACTGCTCAACGTCGGGAGCCTCATAGGACTCCATCAGGTCCAGAAGGCGAAAAGGATCGCTCGCATGAAGAATCAGGGCCCGGTTTTCCGGATACGCGAACTCGTCGGTGACAGCACGATCAAACTGCGCAATAAGAGGGTCGAAGTAGGAATCGACGTTCAGCAGGCCTACAGGTTTTGCGTGCAAGCCGAGTTGAGCCCAGGTCACAATCTCGCAGAACTCCTCAAAGGTTCCGAACCCTCCCGGCATGGCGATGAAGCCGTCCGAAACTTCGACCATCAGGGCTTTTCTTTCATGCATCGAACGGACAATTCTGAGGTCTTCAATATCTACGCGTCCAACCTCGCGAGCCAGGAGCACCCTCGGGATAACGCCGATAATCTCGCCGCCGCCGTTCTTGACGGTCTCGGAAATCGTGCCCATCATGCCAACGCCTCCACCGCCATAGACAAGCCCGATACCACGTTGCAGAAAGGCCTGGCCCAGGGCTCGGGCGGCATTGGGGTAAGACGGTCTGTTCCCGTGTCGCGAACCACAAACTACGGAAATGCGCTTCAATTTACCGTGCAGGTTACTTCTCGCTTTGCGGTTCGGGCTCGAGAGCGGGCGGGGCGTCCGGTCGTTCATCCTTGTGAGGTACGAAAGGACCGTTGTCTGCTAATCGAAAATTGATCGAAAAGGACCCAAATCCATTCTCGCCGAGCGGGACTGTGGTTCGAAACGCGCCTGTCCCCATGGGAGGCAGCGGTGCCGGCTCAACAGGCACGTTGACCGTTTGCACCGGCAGCGTAAATTTGTCTGCAACGGCGATCATTGCCTCGAGATCGGCGACATCATCTTCCGTTCGATTCATTACAGTGCCCTCGATCGTTACCATCTTCGGCTCGATAGTGTGCGTGAGGGTTTGAAGAGAAAGCGCCTCAGAGCCATCGGCCGCGGCAGGCGCACGGCGTTCAAAGTACGCACTGTAGGGCAACGCTTCCCTGCCGATGCCCGTCAGATACATGAAAGCGAGCACCGCAACAACGGCTCCGAGAATTCCTGCGACATACGGAAACATCCCTCTGGATTTGCTGAATCGGGTCTCAAAATTCAATTCATCGGCCATAAATAAAAACCCCCGGCTGACGCCGGGGGCCCTGAAAGTGCCGCGACCACGCAGCCTGTTTAATCCTTCTCTTCCTTATCGTCTTTCTTCTTGTTCTTCTTCGCTTCCTTCGCTTCGGCCTTTGCGGCTCGTTCGGCCTTCTTCGCCTCCAGATCGCTTCCCAGAAGTTCAATAATCGCCAGGTCAGCGCCATCACCCTTGCGATTGCCCAGCTTGATGATGCGGCTATATCCGCCTTTTCGATCCGCAAATTTTGGAGCGATGGTGCTGAAGACTTTACGTGCAGTGTCATCCTTGAGCAAATAGCTATGAACCTGCCGGCGCGCCTGCAGATTATCGCGTTTGCCCAGGGTGATCATCCGTTCAGCCAGCGGCCGGACTTCCTTCGCCTTCGGCAGTGTTGTCATGAGGCGTCCATGCTCGAGCAGCGCCGTCACCAGGTTCCGCAGCAAAGCTCGCCGATGCGACGTATTTCGGCTGAGCTTGCGTCCTTCGTTTCTATGTCTCATACGTTCCTACTCCATCTATTCCATCGGAGGGGCGCCGGAGACGGGACGTCCATGTTCGTCCAGCCTCATACCCAGCGAAAGTCCCATGCCACCAAGAATCTCTTTGATCTCGTTCAGGGACTTGCGACCAAAGTTCTTGGTCTTCAGCATCTCGGCTTCGGTCTTGATCACGAGTTCACCGATCGTGCGTATATTGGCATTCTTCAGGCAGTTATAGGAGCGCACGGAAAGCTCGAGTTCATCTACAGACTTGTTCAAATGCTCGATCACGGCATCGTGTCGCACTTCCTGAACCTCTTCTGTAGGCTCGGCTTTCTCCTCAAACTGAATGAAAATCTGCATGTGATCCTTCAGGAGCTTGGCGCCGAGGCCAAGGGAATCCTGCGGCGTAATCGACCCATTCGTCCAGATCTCGATGGTCAGCTTGTCGTAATCGGTAACCTGTCCCAGGCGCGCGGCCTCCACAAAGTAGTTCACTTTGCGAACGGGGGAATGGACGGAATCAACGGGAATGTACCCGATGCCGAGTTCTTCGTCGAAGTTCCGATCGGCAGAGATATATCCGCGTCCGTTTTCGACCCGCATTTCGATCTGCAGCGATCCACCTTCGCTTACGGTGGCGATGTAGATGTCTTTGTCGAGAATCTCGATATCCGCATCGTGCTCGATGTTGCCCGAGGTATAGCGCCCCGGCTCGGTCCCTTTCAAGTAGATGAGCTTGGGGCCCTCGCCATGCAGTTTCAGAGGAATCTGTTTCAGATTCAGGATGACATCGGTCGCGTCTTCAACGACCCCGGGAATCGGAGAAAACTCGTGCAGAACGCCCTGGATGTTTACGGCGGTAATTGCTGCACCTTCGATTGATGACAGGAGCACGCGCCGCAATGCGTTTCCGATCGTGGTGCCAAATCCGCGCTCGAACGGTTGTGCGGTGAACGCCGCGTAGCGGTCGGTGGCCTCCGTGTTGACGATTAGTCTTTTCGGTTTTTGAAAACCTTTCCAAAGCATTTTTGGACTCTCCCGCAAATTTATTATTTCGAATACAGTTCGACGATCATGCGTTCCTGGATCGGAAGGTTGATATCTTCGCGCTTGGGCAAGCTCAAGACTCTTCCGGTGGCAGTGTCGGCGCTAACCTCGAGCCAGTGGGGTGTACCGCGTCCGCCCGCGAGCTCGAGGGAACCGACGACCTGAACGTTTTTCTTCATCTTTTCCTTCACGGCGATTTCGTGGCCGACGTTGACCTGAAATGAAGGCACGTTGACCTTCTTGCCATTCACATGCACGTGGCCGTGTCGAACCAGTTGGCGCGCCTGATTATGGGTGGATGCGAATCCCAGCCGGACCACAACGTTGTCCAGGCGTCTTTCCAGCTGCGCGAGCAGGTGTTCACCCGTGACGCCTTTTTGCCGCGCGGCTTTCTCAAAGTATGTCCGGAACTGGTTTTCGAGGACGCCATACATCCTCTTCACCTTTTGCTTTTCCCGCAGTTGCAGGCCGTATCCGACGATCTTGGCCTTGCGATCGCGGCCGTGCTGGCCCGGCGCAAAGTTACGCTTTTCGATGGCGCAGGACGGCTTGAAACACCGTTCCCCCTTGAGGAACAGCTTCATCCCTTCTCTCCGGCAGAGCCGGCAAACAGGTCCTATATATCTAGCCAATTCAATCTCCTTGGAAAGCTGCTTATACGCGCCGTCTCTTCGGGGGCCGGCATCCGTTGTGTGGAATGGGCGTGGTATCTCGAATTGCGCGAATCTCCAAACCCGCGGTTTGGAGCGCGCGAATCGCGGAGTCGCGTCCAGACCCTGGGCCCTTTACGTTAACTTCCAGCGTGCGCATTCCCGCTTCGCGCGCCCGCGTTGCAGCCGTGGCGGCCGCCTGTTGCGCTGCAAAGGGAGTGCCCTTGCGCGAGCCCTTGAATCCAAGAGCGCCGGCGCTGGACCAGCACACGACATTGCCTTCAAGATCCGTAATCGTGACGACGGTATTGTTGAAGGAGGCCAGAACGTAAGCCGTACCCGACGGTACGATCCTTTTCTCTTTCTTCTTTGCGCCCTTCTTCTTCGGCTGAGCCATTCTTCGAACTCCTTACGTTTTGGACGTAGCCTTGCGTTTGACGGCGACGGCGCCTCGACGGGGCCCCTTGCGGGTACGAGCATTCGTGTGGGTGCGCTGGCCGCGTACAGGCAGACCACGGCGATGGCGCAAACCCCGGTATGAGCCGATTTCCATGAGCCGCTTGATATTGAAGGAGGTCTCCTTTCGGAGGTCGCCTTCAACGCGATACTGCTCTTCGATGAGCTTGCGGATCTTATTGATCTCGTCGTCGTTCAGTTCGCGAACTTTAGTGTCAAAGTTAATCGCCGCATCCGTCAGAATCCTTGACGACTGCGCGCGGCCGATTCCATAAATGTAAGTCAGCGCGATCTCCACCCTCTTATTCGGGGGAAGGTCGACGCCAGCGATACGTGCCATCCAGAACCTCCGGTTACCCTTGGCGCTGTTTATGCTTGGTGTTGACGCAGATCACGCGCACCACGCCCTTGCGGTGCACGATCTTGCACTTGTCACAAATTCTCTTAACAGAAGCTCTTACTTTCATAAAACCTACTTAAAGCGGTATGTAATGCGCCCTCGCGTCAGGTCGTAAGGCGATAACTCCACCTGAACCTTGTCGCCCGGAAGAATACGGATGAAATTTTTGCGCATCTTTCCAGAAATATGTGCCAGCACCTGGTGCTTGTTCTCGAGTTCGACTCGGAACATGGCATTCGGCAGCGGTTCGATCACCGTAGCAATGACTTCAATCGCGTCTTCCTTAGGCAATCTATCCTTTCCTCAACTTAAGTGGTGCGGCCGCCATGTCGCCCTCCAAGTCTTCGCCGTCGATCAACTGCATCAACTGGCGTGTCACTTCAGCGGCGGGCGGCCGGCCGTCGATCTGCCGAAAACAACCCGTCTTCTTGTAGTACTCGACAAGGGGATCGGTCTTGGCACGATAGTGAACGAAACGCTCCTGGATCTTCTCGGCGACGTCATCCGGCCGATGCACCAGCGACGAGCCGCATTTGTCGCAAAACCCCTCAACTCTGGGGGTTCGACTATGCACGTTATAAATTTGCGTGCACATCGGGTTCGGACACATCAGGCGTCCCAGCAACCTGGACATCACGTGTTCGGGATCAGCCGATATCTCGATTACCCAGAGGCGATCATCCGATCTCATCCCGTGGGAAAAGGTCTCGGCCTGAGAAACGGTCCTCGGGTATCCGTCCAGAATAAACCCATTTCGACAATCCTCGCGCCGGATTCTTCCGGCAACGATTGCATCCACGACCAGGTCGTCCACAAACTTTCCCGCGGCCATGAGTTCCTTGGCTTGTTTGCCATAGGGCGTATTCAGTTTGATCTCCTCGCGAAGCATGTCTCCAGTCGAGATCTGAGGGATATTCAGACGGCGCATGATTTCTTTCGCCTGCGTTCCCTTCCCGGCTCCGGGATACCCAAGGAGGATCAGAACGTTACGTCCCATCAACCGCGTCTCCCGCGAATACGACCTTTTTTCAGGAAGCCATCATAGTGGCGCATGATCAACTGCGATTCGACCTGCTGCACCGTATCCATTGCCACTCCAACCAGGATCAACAACGACGTGCCACCGAAAATACCGCTCAGAACCGTAAGCCCTAGCCCTGTAGTGATGAAGGTCGGGAGCATGGCATCCAGGCTCGGGCCGATCCAGGGCAGACTCTGAACATGGAAACCGGAATTTATGAATTCCGGAATGATCGCAATAAAGGCCAGGTACAGCGCACCAACGAGCGTAATCCTCGTCAGGATGTCGTTCACATACTCGGCGGTCCGTTTGCCAGGCCGAATTCCTGGAATGAAGCCGCCGTACTTTCTCATGTTGTCGGCAATCTCATTCGGATTGAAAATGATCGACGTGTAAAAGAAGCTGAAGAAAATGATACCGCCGATATAGAGAAAGTTATAGACCGGTTCACCAGACCGCAGATGGTCCATGATCCGCTGCCAGAATCCGCCCTGCCAGATCATCCCGAATGTCTGCGGAAACGTCAGCACGGACGATGCAAAAATAACCGGGATCACGCCGCTGGTGTTGACCCGAAGCGGGAGGTGGGTTGACTGGCC
>DASTBJ010000344.1:0-5180 GCA_035712125.1 Terriglobia bacterium | reverse complement strand
AGAGTACATGAACTTCGCGAATTGGCCATTTCAGCGTCCTCCTGGAAGGTCAAGCACCCCGCCGCTGTCGCCGAAGGAGAAATAGAGGTTCCCGCTGGTGTCGGTGGCAGACATTTTCTGGAGCAGAGTAAGGTATAGGTTTGAAATCGGCTTGCCCCCGTAGTGGATGTGCAAGCCCTGCCTGCCTGGATCGATGAGCCTGTTGCCCTTGCCTGCAAACAGCACGGGGAGGTCATAGTGCTCGTGACTGTTGCCGTCCGCCATCGACGAGCCGTAGACGATGAACGTGTGATCCAGCAGATTTCCTTCTCCTTCCGGTGTCGTTTTGAGTTTTTCCAGAAATCGGGCAAGACATTCAGAGTGATAAGAATTGATCTGCGCGTACCTGCGAATTTGATGCGGCTTGTTTCGGTGATGCGAAATGCTGTGATGTCCCCCGGACATGTCGAAGCCGGCCTTTTCGGAAAGGAAGCCGAAATCGATCTCACTTCGCTCCGCCCCCATCAACAGGGTAGCGACCCGGGTACTGCCGCCCTGGAGGGCGAGAAAGACGATGTCCAGCATCGTCTTCATGCGTTCGTCGTAGGAGCGGGGTTCCCGGGTAAGCTCGGAGTTCTCGCCACACGCCTTCTGCCCGCCGGCAGCGGAACTCTGTTCCAGGCTCCGTTCGACGGCCCTGACGCTTTCGAGATAGGCGTCGAAACTCCTGGTGTCGTTCGCATTCAATTTCCGCTGCACCGTTCGTGCATTTTCAAGAACCGCGTCGAGAACGCTTTTCCCGGCCGCCCGCCGTTCATGTGCGCTCCGCGCTCCCTCCGTTGACGGACGAGCGCTCCCGCATAGAAGTTCGAAGGCGTGCGCAGGAGACTCGATCGGCTGAATAGGGGTGTCCTCGGACTTCCATGAGAGGCTGTAGTTGAAGACTTCACTGTACTTGAGATCGTGCTGATCCTGAGCGTATTCGGTTGCGAGGTTCAGCAGCGGGATTTTCGAATCGCTTCCGATGGTTTTACCAAGAACAACATCGATGGTTTCCCCCGCACGTAAATCAGGTGTCGGATACACGCCCGACAGAAAGGCCCCAATGCTTCGGGCGTGCTCGCCGAACGCTTCGGGCCGTCCGGCTTTCTCGGAGGCCCTGTTGTCCAGGCCGCCTGCCACCGTGATGTACTCCAGGTGATCGGCAAGAGGCCGTAGAGTGGGAGGAAGACGGGTCGGCGAAAGCGGCCCAAGGTTCACCGGTCTCCAGTTCTCCATGCTCATACCGTTCGGGACGTAGAGAAAGCAGAAGCGGGTGAGTGGAGTTTCAAGGACCGTTTCGCATGTGCCAAAACTTTCAAAAAGCGGTAGTGCCAGCAGGGTTCCGGCACCTCTGAGAAAAGCGCGACGGTTCATTTGGCCAGGTTGTGACATTTTCCCTCCTATTGAACGCGCATTCGAAAGAGCGGGCTGAGAACGATCTCGGTGATCGTGTCCTGAATGCGGTGACCGTTGATTCGTGTTTTCGCTGTGATGGTGTTGATGGCTTTTGTGTCTTCTTCAGTTAGCCGTCGTCCAACGGCGTAGGTCATGAGTTTCTTTGTCATGCAGGCGGAAACTCTCGGATCGCTCTTCAGCGATTCCCGAAGTTGGGCGAAATCGCGGAACGGTGTGGTTCCCGTCTGCGCGGAAAATTCGCCGCTCGCATTGATAGCGACGCCGGATTCAAGTGCTCTCCACATTCCGGTGCCGTCGTAGTTTTCGAGGCTGAAGCCCAGGGGATCCATGCGCCGGTGGCAGGTTGCGCAGACAGGGTCCGCTCTGTGCCGTTCCATTTCCTCCCGAAGAGTCCGTCCCGGCACAGACGTTTCTTCAAGCATCGGGACGTTGGGAGGGGGCGCGTCGACCGTCTCACACAAGATCCTGTCGAGAATCCAGAAACCGCGCTTCACGACGGACGTTCTGTAGGAACTTGACGTCACCGTCAGGATGCTGCCGTGGGTGAGCAGACCCGCACGTTGGTTGGACGGCGATTCGATTCGGAGAAACAGGGGACCACGAACGCCTTCGATGCCATAGTGGCGGGCGAGCCGCCCATTGACATGGAGAGTCTTTGAGGCGATCAGGTCGCTGATGGGGCGGTTTTCCAGGAAGAAGTCCCTCAGGAATGCTCTGGTCTCATCTAGCATCGCCTGCCGCAGTTCCTCGTCAAACTCGGGGAACGTCCGGGTATCCACCACGTGGTGCTTCAAGGCGGAGTACCCGAGCCATCCATCGGCGAAAGCGTCGACCATCGCGTCAGCGCGCGGATCGGCGAGCATTCGAGCAACCTGGGCCCGAATCGTTTCCACTGAGTTCGCCAGGGCCCGTCGGGCGGCCAGACGCCGCAATTCTTCGTCCGGCAAACTTGCCCAAAGGAAATACGAGAGCCGCGAGGCGAATTCAAAGTCATCGATCCCGCCAGTTGACGGTGACGATTCAATTCGATACAGAAAGCGCGGGTCGAGGAGAACAGCCTGGAGGCTCAAACTGAGCGCAGCCAGGAAACTGTTTCCGGCATCCAGCGACAACGCAAACGGAACCAGCAACGTTCGAATGTCGGACTCTTCCAGCGATCCCACGCGAAAGGCCTTGAGGGCAAGATGGCGAATCGTTCTGTCGGCGCAGTCGCGTGCAGTTAGATTCGATTGGTGGGGCTCAACGCAGGGAAGGCTCAACAGGAATGCCGGTCGCCCGTCGCCCGATGGAGTTCTTTCCAGTAAAGGTCCCTCGATTTCAATCGCAGCGAGAAGAGCCCGTTCGTTGGATCGCATGGAAACCTGAAGAGAACGCCTGCCACGGGGAACGCGTGCGGATAGCCTGTAGGTCTTCAGATTGCCGGGGCTCAGCGAGAGTTGAGACGCAACGGGAACGGAAGCCCCATCGATCGAGACATCGAGCGTGGCGCTTCTTCGCGCGTGGTTTGCGACGCCCCGAAGGAGAATCCGATAGTCTCCACTAACGGGAAACTCATGCCGGATGGCAAGGCTTGATGGCTTTCCAAAGTCGACGGCCGAGATGTTGTTGCCATCGGAGTCTCTAATGCGCCTCAGATCCAGGCTCGGCGGCGGCTGCGTGCGCTTGACTCGACCGAGGCGATCCTGCAGCCATCTGCCAAACGCCGTGAATCGGCCTCTGTTGGGATTCTCCTTTATTATGTCGGCGGCGCTCCAGGAACGGCGTCGGTACTGCAGGGCGTCATTGACTCCCAGCGCGGTCAGAGCGACGAACTGAGACGCTGCAAAGTACTGGCGGGTTCTGTCGACCGTTGAGAACATGACGGCGGCGTTGTTCGTAAATCCTTCATTTGCATTGTCTTTCTGGATGTGACCCTCTACATCGAAATCAAAGCCGAACAGGTCCCGTATCGATCGGTTGTATTCGTAGTTGGTGAGGCGGCGGAGGGTCGGACCTTGCGAGGTGGGGGAGGTGTTGGAGACCTGAAACGTTGCGTCGATCCAGTCTCGAATCAGGACTCTGTCGTTGTCAGTCAACGTTATGCCGGACTCCGGAGGGGGCATGGTTCGGTTAAGAACGACCCTTGAATAGACCTTCCTCCACGTGATTTCCTCCTTTTTAGAATGCGCAGGCGAGGAAACAAGCTCATCCAGCGCAACGACGCGGTAAGCGGGAGAGCCTTTGAAGTGACACCGGGCACAGTTCCGAGCGATGACATCGGACAGCCTCTCAAACGACACGCTGGAGTCTTCCGGATCAGGAAGTGCCTGGACGGACAGCGCTCGAGCGGAAGCCATGCTCGTCGCCATCAGAACCAGCAGAACGCAGGCGCATGCAAGTCGGCGAATTGTCATGGGTGTTTCTCCTCACCGCGAAGGGTGAGGGAAGTGGATTCAGGCGACAATGCACGGCGGGTAACGGCGAGGTAACCGCGTCTAACTTCGGGGTGAAATCCTTATAATTCGCGAGTCTTCAGTCCCATTGAAACTTTTTTCCGCGTGCTGCGTTATATAGTCGGCGGAGAAATATGCGGAGGCCGGGAATAGTCTTGGGGATCGGGGTTGGGGCAATGATCCTGGGCGTATGGGCAATGCGCCCCAACCGCAACGCGGGGCCGTGCACGCTCGTCCAGGGACCTGTTATGTTGAGCGAGGTTCCGGAGGCAAGCGGCCTCGCGGTGAGCCGTCGAGACCCGGAGCTGATCTGGTCTCACAATGATTCCGGAAACGAGACAGTATTATTCGCCCTGAACTCGTCCGGCGTCGTCCTGGGCCAGGTGCGCGTCCCGATTCAGATGCACGATTGGGAAGACCTATCGGCGGCGAGGTGCCCTTCCGGCGATTGTCTCTACCTTGCCGATATCGGCGACAACAGGCTTTCGCGCCCCAAGGTCCAGATTTATCGGGTGCCGGAGCCCTCTCCTGACGACGAGAAAACGCCACCGCCGGAGGTCGTAACCGCCAGGTATGCAGACGGTCCGCGCAACGCGGAGGCGGCATTCGTCATCAACGGGGACATTTTTGTCATCACCAGAGATCGCACCGGCGGACTGTACCGGTCGACGGTTCCGGCTCTTGGCGCCACTGAACTCACCCTGGAACGCATTGCTACCCTTGACCTGGCCGTTGTGACCGATGCGGAAGCGTCACCCGATGAAAAATCGGTCGTCGTACGAACCTCGGACGAAGCCGTGTTCTATTGGACGGCGGATCTCCTTCGTGGGAACGACATCCCCTACCTTCGCGTTCCTATCGACGGCCTTAAAGAATCCCAGGGCGAAGGGGTCGCTGTCGATGCCCACGGAATGCTCTACCTCGCCAGCGAAGGCAGGTTTTGGAGCCGGCGCGGACGGCTCCTGACTCTGCGTTGCCAGCTTCCCGGCGTTTCGTGACCCGCAGTGGCGGAACGCCGATGAAACGATGAGGGATCCGCCAGCCTTAACGCCCAGCGATCAGCAACAATGGAAGCGACGTCAGGAATTCCGGAGCCCGTCCCAGTTTTTCGTTTATGCTCTGCTCGAAGCGTCCGATCCAGGTAACCCAATGATGCGGAAACTGATACTGGTTACGTTGCTAATGCTCACGCCGGCGCAGACTCGGAACGGTACGATCGAAGTCACCGTCCGGGACGTCAACACACGGCAGCCGATTCCCGCAGTGCAGGCCACACTGACTTTTGATCCATTGAACGCCCCCGACATTTCT
>DASTBJ010000343.1:0-5750 GCA_035712125.1 Terriglobia bacterium | reverse complement strand
ATCGGCTGCCGAGATTTCGCGATTGCGAGCTGCAGCCGAAAAGGCCGTCGCGGCCGCGAGTGCTGCTGCTAAAGCTCAGCCGCCTGTCGCGACTGACGAAATCGCCCGAGTACAGTCCAGACTGGCGGAGGTCGTCGCCATCATCGATGACCCGACGACGGAACTTTCGGTGGTTATTCGAAAGAATGTGGAGAAGCTGGAGCTCGAAGCTTATCTCAAGGGACTGAAGTACATCGCAGATCGCAGGTAGAACCTACATCTTGTATTTGCCAAAGTCCTCGTCGTTGAGATTCTCCAGCCAGGGCTTCTCTTCCCTGCTGGCTTCGTCTCCTGACGTGTTGGCTTTTGAGGCCTTCAGTACGGCATCTTCCACAAAGATGGGGCAGTCGATTCTCAGAGCCAGAGCAAAGGCGTCGCTCGGCCGAGAGTCAATCGAGACCAGCTCGCCGTCGCGATTTACCCAGATGACGGCATAGAACGTTTCATCTCTGATGCTCGTGACGACCACCTTTTGAACGTGCGCCTCGAGTCCGAGTAAAACGTTCTTGAGAAGATCATGAGTCATGGGGCGGGGCGTGACAACGCGCTCGATTTCCAGGGCTATCGCGTTGGCCTCGTGAACGCCGACCCAGATCGGAAGGATCCCACTGCCGCAGGCCTCCTTGAGAATCACCACGGGCATATTGGTCATCGGATCCATCATCAACCCTCGGATCTTCATCTCGATTTCCACGGAACCCTCCTGGCCTGAGGCTGTCTTCCAGCAATGTATCTACCTTCACCCATATATTGCAACCGCGGAATGGGTGGAGGCAGCTTAAGGCTCACTGGCGGCCGGCAAGCATCTCCCGGATATGCTGCCGTGCGGCATCCGTAACGCGGGATCCACTCATCATCCGAACCAGTTCATCCACGCGGGATTCCCCGGTCAAGGATTCGACTCGGGTAACGGTCCGCCCGTCCAGGACAAGTTTTTCAATGCGATAGTGGTGTTCTGCGCAGGAGGCGATTTGTGCCAGGTGGGTGACGCAGAGAACCTGGTAGCGCCGGGAAAGTACGTGGAGCTTCTGTCCTACAGTTTCGGCAGCTTTTCCGCCAACACCGGCGTCCACCTCGTCGAACACCAGCGTCTTTCCGGCCTCATCGACCACGAGGACGGTACGGAGAGCGAGCATGATTCTCGATAACTCGCCGCCGGACGCCACTTTTTCAAGAGCGCGCAAGTCTTCACCGGGGTTCGCTGAGATCTGGAACTCGGCGGCATCAATTCCTCTGAAGCGGCCAGGGGTGATGTCGGACCACTTTACCTGGAAACGCACATTGGGCATTGCCAGGGATTTCAGTTCGTCAATTATTTGTCTCTCGAGTTTTCCCGAAGCGGCCCGCCGTTTTCGGCTCAGCGCCACGGCGTCCTTGTTGTAGGCTTCGCGAAGGCTCGCAATCCGTTGAACTAATTTGTCTTTTTGTGCCTCGGCGAGACCCATGCTGTCCATTTCTCCGTTTACCTTGGCAAGGTGTTCCAGGAGATCGGGGCCGTATTTGCGATGAAGCCGTTCCAGTTCGGCCAGCCGGGATTGAAGGCGTTCGACTTCCTGCGGGTTGGCTTCAACGCGTCCCGCATAGTCCCGAAGGCCGGCGGCGACATCCTGAACCTGGATGCGAGCGGACTCTGCCTGGTCGGCGAGAGCTCCAAGGCGTCCGTCATATTGAGAGGCGTCCCGGAGAGTTCGGACCGTCTGGGCGAGAACAGAACTGACCGAACCGTCAGATTCGTAAAGTTGTTCATAGCCCCGCATCGCGGCGTCGAGAAGTTTGCCGGCGTGAGTTAAGACGGCGAGTTGTTGATGGATGTTTTCCGTTTCTCCTGGTTTAGGGTTCGCCTTTTGAATTTCGTCAGACTGAAAGCGGAGGAGGTCCAAACGTTCGACTTTTCGGGCATGCTCAGCAACGAGTTCGGCCAGTTGAGCTTCAATCTCACGGATGACGCTATCCAGTTGTCGGACGCTGGCGGCGAGTTCGGTGACGCCGGCAAACGCGTCAACCAGGTCGAGTTGATTGCCGGAGTCGAACAGACTCTGCTGGTCATGTTGTCCGTGGATATCCAACAAAAGTGGAGCGAGATCCTTCAATGCAGAAACAGTCGAAGGCTGATTGTTGATGAAAACGCGATTTCGTCCATCGCTGGAAATCTCGCGGCGAATGATAACTTCGGCGCCTTCCGCATCAAGGCCAACGCGCTCGAGGCGGTCTGCGATGTTCGCCTCGAAGACAGCTTCCACGATAGCGCGCGATTCTCCGGTTCGGACAGTTTCAGACAACGCCTTCGCGCCGGCTATCAGAGCGAGAGCGTCGACGATAATCGACTTGCCGGCGCCAGTCTCGCCGGAGAGCAGGTTAAACCCGTCTGCGAAATGGATTTCGAGATGATCGATCAGTGCGAAGTTGCGGACTCGAAGAAAACGCAGCATACACCGCGTTGTTATACGGCATCAGGGTTGATCTTTCAACGACCAAGGGGGTAAGTTTTATCCAATGCTTAACCAGAGTGACATTGGTCTAGTAAGCATGCTGCAGAATACGGGAACGACATCGAAGATCGTTCTATCCATTCTGCTGATTTTATCTGTCTGGTCATGGGGCATCATACTCGCCAAAGCCCTGCTTCTGCGGAGAGTCCGCGCGGAATCCGATATCTTCTGGAGAATTTTTCGAAAAGGCAAAACTCTCTCCGAGATCGGTACTGCTGTCGAAGCGCTGAGATTCACTCCACTTGTCCCCGTCTTTAATAGTGGTGTGCCATTTGCCGCAAAGAAGAGTCCAAATACCAGCGTGCTGGAACGCGTGATGCAGCGGACCGCGACGTCGCAGCTCACGACGCTCGAGAGTCGATTGACGTTTCTGGCGACGACGGCTTCCGCCGCACCCTTTGTCGGATTGTTCGGAACGGTCGTTGGCGTCCTGACAGCTTTTCTGGATCTCTCAAATGCGGATAGCGCCTCGTTGAAAGCGGTGGGGCCCGGCATCGCGGACGCGCTGCTCGCGACCGCACTCGGATTATTCGCAGCAATCCCTGCTGTCGTGGCGTACAACCAGTTTGTCTATCGTTTGCGGAACATTGGCGGCCAGCTCGATGACCTGCAGGCGGAAATGCTCAATATCGTAGAGGATGGCGAGTAGATGGCTTTCACGGCGCGTGGCGGAAAAACCCAGACGGTGTTGTCTGAGATCAACATGATCCCGTTCATCGACGTTGTTCTGGTGTTACTGATAATATTCATGATCACGGCGCCGGTGATTCAGTCCGGCCTGGAAGTGAACGTTCCGAAAACACAAGTCGTCAGAGAACTCAAAAGAAACCTTCTCGTCGTCACCATCGACGCCAAGGAAACCCTGTTTCTTCAGAACGTTCCAGTAAACATTCATGAACTCGCGCAACGTATAAAGGAACAGCTCAAAGCCGGCGAAGATACGGTTTATCTTCGAGCTGACGGAGACGTCAACTGGAGCACGACCACGAGCGTTATCGAAACCCTTTCGGACGCCGACATTAAGAATATTGTTATCGTGACGCAGCCCCTGGAGACGAAGCGTTAGGAAACGATGGAGACTGCCAACAACAAGCTCAGTCCTTTCATCGCGATGTCGGTCGTGCTGCATGGCGCGCTACTTGCCGGCGTCGTTTTTGCCCCAATGCTCTTTCCCGGGCAGAATCCTGTGAGCTGGGGCACGAGTACCAACAAAGGAATCAAGGTTGGCTATACCAGCAGCCTGCCGGGCATTCCCCTGCCCTCTCCGCCCGTCATTAATGACAATGCGAAGGGTAACGATTCCGATACGCTGAATCCGGTCGAAGCTGTTGCACCCAAACCCGCGGATAAAGTGCCGGTTGCGGCCGATATCAAAATACCGACCGATAAACCCGACGCCAAAAAGACAGCTCCAACAAGAGCAGCCCGCGGAAAACCCGAACCGGAGCCGTCCGCGCCGGCCAATGCGATACCAGGTCAGGCCAGCGGACAGGTCGCGCTTCCCTACGGATCACAGGCGGGGTCGGGCACAGCTGCGACTTTCGGGGACGGCAGCTTTGGGACGCGGTTCCCGGAATATGTCAGCAGCATGATTCGTGCGATTCATGCTCAGTGGCAGAGGCCAGTCGGCATTCCCTACGGCTCGAAGGTCTTTGTGACATTCACGATTGCAAGGCGGGGGCAGGTCAGTGCTGTGGAGGTCGAACAGGCCAGCGGATCGGTTCCCCTGGACAGTTCTGCGAAACGCGCGGTGATGGCGGCATCTCCGTTGCCGTCGTTGCCCGCAGCGTATTCAGGATCGAGCATCGACGTGAGGTTTTACTTTGAATACTCTCGCTAGCTTGAAAACTGTGACTGCAGGCGTCCTCCTGTGGGGACTCGTGCTTACCGCGCGACAGGAACGAATCGACAATGTCGGCATCAGGGACAAGGGACCCGAAGCGGTTCGTATCGCAGTGCCGGAGTTTCGCTTCGCAACTCCTGGTGAGAAAACCGAGAGGCTCGCAAAAGTCTTTAATGAAACGCTCCATCGCGACCTCGACTTTTCAGGCAATCTGGAGATCGCCAGCCCCAGTTTCTATCCCAGCGGCGTCTTTGCGAATCCGGGAGATATCAAGGCCGAGGAATGGACAAAGCCTGGGATTGCCGCCCGGTACATCGCTTACGGCAGCCTTTCCCTGAGCGGTACCCGGTTCATCGCGACGGGGAGACTGCGGGATCTTACGGGACAACAGGACTCGATCGCCAGCAACTTTCCGGGCCACAACGACGAAGAGGAAAGCGCCCGGATCGCGGCACACAATTTCGCAGATCGCATTCTGGAGCAACTGGGCTTCGGGCGCGGTATCGGTCGAACGCAGATTGCCTTCGCTTCAAACCGTAACGGGCCGAAGGAAATCTATGCGATGGAATACGACGGAACAAATCAGCGTCGTTTGACCACTCACGGATCCATCGCAATCGCTCCGCGCTGGTCGCCTGCGGACGATCGCATCGCCTACACAGTCTGGCGAGATACCGGACAGCAGGTTGCGATCACGTCTTCCAACGGGGAGAGGTTTTCCTTCGCGCAGGCGGGCGGAGCTGCCAATATCCTGCCGAACTGGTCCCCTGACGGCAAAACCATCGTCTACGCCAGCCGGCGTGATGGAGACTACGAGATCTATTCCGCGGGCGCCGATGGCAGTAACCCCCGACGGTTGACCAACTCTCGGGGCATCGATCTGTCGCCATCCTTCAATCCGGCGACCGGAAGGCGGATTGTGTTCGTTTCCAATCGAAGCGGGACGCCTCAAATCTACACGATGAGTTTTGATGGCACAGATGTACAGCGCATCACCGAAGACGGGGGTGATGCACAAAATCCTGTCTATTCCCCGGATGGCAAGATGATAGCCTTCGCATGGCAGAAGCCCCAGAGCGGCGCCTTCGACATCTTCCTGTACGACACGCAGAGCCTGAGATTCATCCAGCTGACAAGCAACTCTGGAAATAACGAGCGGCCCACGTTTGCCCCGGACGGCAAGCATATTGCATTTCAATCGACCCGATCGGGAACGACTCAGATCTGGTCGATGACGCTGGACGGCAAGAAACTGCTCCAGCTGACCACGAGTGGCGGAATTAATGAAGGACCCACATGGTCCGGATTCGCCAAACCATAAAGACTACGGAGGTTCAGATATGACTGTTTGTTTGTGGAAGCGTTTCTCGCTCCTCCTT
>DASTBJ010000342.1:0-2682 GCA_035712125.1 Terriglobia bacterium | reverse complement strand
CAGGTTCGATCATGACCTTTCCTTTGCCGCAATGGCGTCACTGGCTTCGCGCAGGCGGCTTTCGAGTTCCTTCTGCTTGAGACCCAAAACAGCTGACAGACGCGCGACGTGCTCCAGATGTTTTTGCAACTCCTCATGCTGTAGTCGGAGTCCGATGCCCGCGGTTGCCGTCACACGCGAGCCCTTACCCTGCTGAGTCACAATCACGCCTTCGCGCTCGAGTTCGAGATAGGCACGCTTCACCGTGATGACGCTGACCTGGAGATCGACGGCGAGTTGGCGAATCGACGGCAAGGGGTGGCCTTCAGTCCAGTCACCGACTGCAATGCGCCGCTTGATCTGCTCGATGATCTGCAGGTAGATCGGGCGTTTGTCGGATTGAGACAGGACAATTACAGGTTCCATTACTGTGCATACTAAGTATATACAGATATTCTGTCCAGTAGTTTTTTAGGAAGAACGCCAGGTGGTTTCGGAAACTATTGGGGCAGGAGTGACAGAAAGGGAGTGGTTCCTACTTCGAAGCCTTGTCGGCTGCCTGCAGCAGTTCGCGGATGACTTGCCGCGTGGCTTCGTGTCCGGCGACGTTCATGGCGATGGGGATTCCTTCGACGATCTTCAGTGGTGTCCAGCCGCGGTCGTTCGCGTGATTCCACACCTCGACCTTTGCGCCGTTCTCCGCAAGAAAGCGGACGACAGAAGGCACATGCTTGTACGCAGCGCCGTGCATGGCCGTCTCCCCTTTCTTATCCACCGCGTTCACATCCCCACCAAGTTTCAGCGCAAGTTTAACGGCCTCGAGCACCTCGGGTTCGGTGCCAGGATCTTCCAGCGGTGAGCTCGTACCGATTCCCGCAGCAACCATCAGTGGCGTGGTCCCGTCTTCATTGGTCAAAAGCGGGTCTGCGCCAAGTTCCGCGAGCAGGCGCATCAGTTCGACGTCCTTGGTGCGTGCCGCGAGCAGGAATGGCGTTGCGCCGATTGGGTTGAGAATTGTTGTTCCCATGCTCGGTCGTCTTGTGACGCGGGCATTGAGGTTGGCGCCGCGAGCGGCGAGTTTTCGCACAAACTCGAGGCTGCTCATATTGCCGGATCCTTTCGGAGCCGGACCATTGTCTCCCACGCCGACCTTGCGAACCCATGTCACCTGATGGAGCGCGGTCCAGCCCTGCGGTGCGGCGTTCGGATCCGCGCCGGCATCCAGCAGTACGGAGGCGAGTTCATAATGCGCATTCGCGACGGCAAGGAGGAAAGCATTCGGTGTGTTTTCTGTTTCGGATGTGTTCGTCCCGCCTGCAGCGCCACGCCCACCTCGGCGCGCGAGAGACTCATTGACGCTGGCTCCTGACTGGAGCAGAGTCTTCGCCGCGGCGATTCTTCCTTCGCGAGCTGCGAAAAGCAGCGCAGTAAAGCCGCCGTTGGAGCGGGTTTGAACGTCGGCGCCTCGTTCGACAAGAAGACGGATGGCATCGGCGTTGCCTTCGGCTGCAGCCCACATGAGCGCGGTCTGCCCCCGCACACTTTCCTTTGCATTAACATTGGCGCCGTTCGCCAGAAGCGCCTTCAACGCGTCCAGCTTGCCGGTACGCGCGGCCGTCATCAGCGCGGTCTCTCCATCCGGGAGCTGCGTGTTGGGATCAGCGCCGGCCCTTATCAGAGCTTCAACGATCGCGCCGTTTCCATTGACGCATGCGAGATACAGCGGCGTGACTCCATATCGATTGGCGGCCCTCACTTTCGCACCGGAGCGAACGAGCAATTCCACGGTCTGCAGGTCTTCTGCGCGCGTTGCCCAGTGAAGAGCGGTCGTCCCGTCGGCCTCCGACGCATTTACATCGACGCGTTGTCGAAGGAGAGTCTCGATGGCCGGTGCGTTCCGGGTCCGAACGGCTTCGATCAAACGAACATCAGCCGCGACCCCGTGGACACTCGCGACCAAAATGAGAAGCAGCGTCAATCGCCGGATCGTCGTGCCCGACATTTACAGGATTTCCTCCACGAGGCCAGTGCTATCGCCAAACTTCTCCTGATGGACGCCGACCTTCTCGAGCAACGTCAGATGAACATTCGCCAGCGGCATCGGCGAGGTGTACTTGAGGTGGCGGCCGCCTCGGCCTCCAGCCAGAATAATCGGCAGATTCGTGTGGTCATGAATGTTGGGATTCCCCATACCGCTGCCCAGCAGATAGGCGGTGTCGTCGAGCAGTGTCCCTTCTCCATCCTTTGTCGCTTTCAGCCTTTCGACAAGATACGCAAACAGCGACACATGGTAGGCATTGATCCGCGCCAGCTTTGAAAGCTTTTCCGGCTGGTTGCCGTGGTGCGAGATCGGATGATGGGCTTCGTTGATGCCGATTTGAGGATACGTCCTGGTGCTGGCTTCCCTGGCCATCTGGAACGTGATAACGCGCGTAACATCGGCCTGCAGGGCAAGCACCTGCAGATCGAACATCAGTTTTACGTGTTCTTCCCAGTCTTCCGGCACACTCGCCGGACGTTCGAGATCCGGCAGCCGCGACTCCGTGGTCTGCTGCTCGGCCTTCTGGATGCGGCGCTCGACTTCTCGGACGGATTCCATGTATTCGGCGACCTTCGTGCGGTCGGAAGCGCCCAGTTGCCTTTGAAGGCGGGCCATGTCCTGCGTCACCCAGTCGAGAATGCTCTTGTTCTTTCGGAGCTCCG
>DASTBJ010000341.1:0-9467 GCA_035712125.1 Terriglobia bacterium | reverse complement strand
CCGCGCGCGTCTCCCAGCCACTGGCCGACACCCTGCGGGAGATGTGGGCGTCCATCGAGGGGAATGATGCGCGCATCATTGTTCGACTGGATCACAATCACGACGTATCCGGGTGTCTGGATGATCTCAGACTCCGCGGTGACGCCGCCGGGCACTCTTGGCGGTCCTCCATTCCCGGTGATGCAACGGGTGTATAGACCTGTCGAAGTTACGTCAATGCCTTTCGCCCTCTCGGCAGCTGCTGCATCTGCCTGCCTCTTCTGCGCTTCGGGAGTCAGAGGGGGAATTCGACCATCCGGTGGATCCACAATCAGCGACGTGCGGAGGTTCGGTCTGACGCCGCTTTGCCAGGCGTCCATCCCATATTCCTTCCAATCGTAGTGAACCACTCTCGGGTCGACATCCGCGTCGGCCTCGACCGCCTTCTTGAACGCGGCAAGGGCTTCCTCTTCCGTATAGAAAGCCTTTCCTGCGAGCTCTACGGGACGCTCGAGGGGCGTATACCCGCTGTGGTTGAAGTAGTACCCCTGGAGATCCGGATCGCCCCACGGTGTACGAGGAGGCGTCCAATTCGTCGTCACGGCAGCAGCCTTCGTCGCTTCAATGGCCGCTTTGATGGCCGCATCGGTATTGACAGCCGTCTCATCGAAAGTCTTTGTGCCGGACCGAGCCTGGCCCACGACGAAAAACGGGACGGCGAGCACGACCGCCATCAGCAGTATCACGGCAGGAACTCGATGACGCATCTGGACCTCCTTGAAAGAGGTGAGGAAATTCTGAGCAAGGCTGTACCACCAGGAATTCGCCCGTGTCAAGAAACACCACACGCACGACTGACGTCTTCGTTGGCGAGGGTGGCGTTGTAAACTTTCGCGCGCTCTCCGGTTGTCCGGCTATTTCGGCTTCCAGGTGTCCCAGGTTCGCAGGATTCCGCCGACCATCTTTTGCCGATCAGCTCCTGGAATCGGTTCGAACTTTTGCACGCGTCCGGCGAAGCAGTCCGCGATGTAAAGATTCCCAAGCTGGTCAGTCGTTATTCCGTGAGAGCAGTTCAGACGTCCGTTTTGCGGGCCGGGAGCGCCCCACCCGTACAGAAAGTTTCCCTTCAGGTCGAATTTGAGTAGACGACTCGTTGGCGCGTCACCGACCCAGATGAATCCGTTCTGATCAATCAGGTGGTTGACCATGAGAGTATTTTGGTTGGCCGGCCAGTGCGGCGAGCGCAGCGTCCACATGTCCAGGAATTTGCCGTTCACGTCGAACACCTGCATCCGCTCATGCCCTGGCCCGCGATCGACCACGAAAAGCCGTCGGTCCGCGCTGATTGCAATGCTATGAGGCGTGTTGAATTCACCGGGGCCCGGATTCTTCGGGTCTTTTGGTGGTTGGCCCCAGTCCATGATGAACTTGTTGTTCGCATCGAATTTCGCCACACGGGTTCCACCGTAGCCATCGCTGATGAAATAGGTCCCGTCCGGCAACCAGGCGATGTCCGTGGGGCGGTCAAAGGTGTTTGGACCGCGCCCTTTCACGCCGAGCTGTCCCAACGTGTGAACGAGCTTGCCGTCATAGGTGAACTTGTAGATGACGTGCAGTTGGTCGTCGATGATCCACACGTGCTTCTGTTTATCGTAGGGACTGATCTTGATCTGATGAGGTCCGCGGCCGCAAGGCTGCTGGCTGAAGAGCTTATCGAGATGGGGCCATTCGTCCACCAGGTTCCCATTCTGATCGACGATAAAGATCGAGTGCTCGAATCGCCTTTCCCAGCCGCGCAGCTGCACCTTCTCGCAGGTCGCGGAAAGGCCGTCAGTGTTGCCTGTGGACTGGAGGGGAGGATTCAATGCTGCGTACGGAGTCCATGGCTTCGCACCGGCCGGCAGTGGAAGCTCGCCCCGCATTGCGATCCAAATCCGATCCGGGTTCTCCGCATAGACGCCGCCGAACGATCCCCATGTCCAGCCGGCGTGGGAATGTCGAGTGTCGGGAAGAGGCTTCGGCCAGTTCTCAACAACCCGGTAAGGGCCCGTAGGCCAGTCTTGAAAACTTTGCCGTTTTGCGGGTGCGTTCTGGCCCGCCTGGACCAGAGAAAGCATAGCGGCACTGCAGACGATAATACCGATAAGCGTCAGCGGTGCGGCCTTAATCCAGCGTTGCACTACGCCTGATGTCTTCATAACGAACCTCCACATTTAAGGGTTCTGTGTTTACACGCGAGTATCTGTACTGAAGAGCAGGACTGGACTGCGCGCGGTCCAGTCCTGCGCCTACAGCACGGTCTACTTCGGCGCCGCTTATTTATTTTCGGATCCGGGAGCGCCTGGTGAGGAGCCCCCTATAAAAATCTTCTTTCCATCGGTCAGCGTGACATCTCTGCCGTTGGCCCGGTTGGAACCGTCTTTCGCCTGATATCCGTCTACAAGAATCTCCGTCCCGACTGGCAGGGAGTCCTTCGTCACACCAAGTCTGAACAGAGTGTTCGGTGTGCCGCCTTCGATGGCCCAGCTGACGACTTTGCCGTCCGCGCCTTTCACATCGATGTGGATCCACGAATGTGGATTGATCAGTTCGACTTTGGTCACGTTGCCGCGCAACTTCACCGGTTTGTTCGCGTCGAACTCCGCGCTGAATGCATGGTGCGGCGAGGCGGGAACTGCGGTCACAAACAGGACGAAAACGACAGCGAGAATAGTCTTCACGATTCCTCCTACTCTACTTTTGCCGCGCTCTCGCGGCTTCAGCCTCGCGCTCCTCCGCGCGTGCGCCTGAAAGTATTCCGATCATTGCCGAGTTGCCTTCATGGCAGGCGTATTCATAAACGAGTTCTCGATTCCTCCACATCGGGATTTCCACGGTCCAGGGCTTTGTGAAGGATGAGGGATCGTTGACGGTGAATCGATAGAGAAGCGTGTCTTCAGCAACGCGGGTGAAGCGTTCCGTGAGCTGGAGATTCTCGCTCGACCCTCTGAAATTGGTCTTGTCGGTGAAATTGGTCGTCTCGACGACGAGAGTGTCGCCTTCCCAGCGTCCGTGGGAGTCGCCCGTCCACTGCCGGATGTTCGAAGGAAGAGGAGTCCGGGCGCCCAACGGAACCATGCGCGCGTCGTGGATCATCTCGTTGAGAAAGACAACGTGATCGCGGCTTTGAACCACCTGAACGTTGTTGTTGTACGCCGTTGGAAGCATGGGCACTCCACCCGAGCCGAACAGGATGCAACGATCCCCGAGAGGACGGTCCTCGGGGCCGTCTGACGGCCCGCGCACCCTTCGTGCTGCGGCTCGCTCGGCGTTTCGTTGCTGAGCCTCGGGAGTCAGAGCGGGGATCCTCCCGTCCGGTGGATCGATCACCAGCGACGTGCGCCGCGTCGACACCACTTTCGTTCCGCGATCCCACCAAAAATCGTTGTAGGCCCGCGACAAGTCGGCGGCCGCCCCTCCGTCGCGGCGGTCCTGGTTCATCTCCTGACGCCGTCGTTTTTCGTACGCGTCGGCTTCCTGTTCGGTCAGGAATTCCTTGCCGGCAAATTCGGCGGAACGCTCCACCGGCGTGATGGTCGCGTAACTCCACACTCCCTGCAAATCCGGATGCCCATCCGGCGTACGCGGCATGACCCACCTGGCTGCGGCCGCAGGGGCCTCAGCCCGAGGCGCCTGCGCGGCGAAGGGCATGGATGCCGCGATCACCAGGGCAACTGCTGCAACAAACCATCGAGTACTCATACAAACGTCCTTTCGCCTCACTTCTGAGGCTGCTTGCGAAGATGTCCGTACAGCAACTCCTCAGCAAACGGAACGCACTTGAACTCCATCAACCTCACGTTGCTTTCCTTGCGGCGATAGAGCGGCATGCTTATTTTCCACGGTCGTGAAAACACATTCCTGTCTTCGATTGTCGCTTCGTACAGGAGATGGTCGGGCCCCGTTGCCGTGTACCGTTCGACGACATGCAACGCGTCGCTGTGAAAGTTGCCTGCGCGGTCGAACCACGTCTTGTCGTTCAGGCTTGTCACATCAACGACAAGGGTTTCTCCATCCCAGCGCCCCACGGATTGACCCATCCAGCTGTCCGCAGGAGCCGGACCGGGATTCTGCATGTAGATAGTCCGTACGGCGCCGGCGTACTGATAGCTGATCAGGATGTCTTTCGCGCCCTGAACGATCTGAAAGGGGTGCGGCATATAAGTGGCGCGCGGCACACCGGGCAGGTAGCACTTTGCTTCCGGATCCAGCGATGCCCGGTTCGCGTAGTTTTGCTTCTTCTTTTCCAGAGCCGCGGGAAGGTAAGGAATCGTGCCGCCCTCAACAATTCCCATGCCGGGAGGAGTTGCATCAATCGCCCCTCGCATAGGAAACGGACCTTGTGCCGGTGCGTGTGGTTCGATGTCCCAATTTGCATCGTTGATCGCCTGCCAGATGCCGTTCAGGTTGGGTTTGCCATCGGCGGTGCGCGTCGCCCGGTAAGACAGCGTTTGCGTGATTGCCGAGACCGACATGGCGACGGCCGCCAGGCCCAGAATCATCAGAATCGCTTTTCGCATAGAGTTGCCCGATTCTATTCCCGAGTGGAGCGCCGCGCCAAGGTTTCGATTTGTTCCTGTGTTTCGATTTTTCCTGTCGGGTTAGAAGAGGCCGGCGGGAAAACCTTGATGCTGACACCTGCGCTGGAAAGTCGAACGGCCTGCCGAGGCGGATCGGCAGGCCGCGATGGCGTACGACAACACTACGGCAACGCGTACGCAACGATCTGCGACGCTGTGCGCGTGGCGTTGTTCCCTTCGACAGCAACAACGACATACTGCTTCCCCTGGTGGAGATAAGTCATTGGCACTCCTGTTGGCGGTCCCACTGGCGTTTGCGTCTCCCACAAGGTCTCGCCTGTCTTCTTGTCGAGGGCACGGAAGAACGGCTGTCCGTTGTAGCCTTCTCCTGCAAATAACAGCGTCTTTGTGACCAGGAGCAACGCCGCACGTCCGGTACTGCCGGTCTTTGGCAGGGTTACGCCGCGAAGCAATGGATGATTCTTTACCGCCGGAGGCGTGTCCCCGTTAACGACCTGCCAAACCTGGTCTCCTTTGTTCAGGTCAATGGCTGTAATGCGGTTCCAGGGTGGCTTGACAATCGGCAACTGCTGGACCGTCGGAGCGATGCTGCTTGTGCCAATCATCGGCAAGTCCGTCTGGCCGGCCTGCGGTTTCATGACGCCATACACCGCGGTGTCACTTCGCGTCGCCGAGGCGACATAGAGGAAGCCGGTTTCCGGATCGAAAGCGCCGCCTTCCCAATTCGCACCGCCCGATCCCGGGAACGTCAGAGTTCCCTTGAGACCCTTTGCCGGGTCCACCATGGAAGGTGGCGTAAAGACGGGTCCGAGCCGAAATCCTTCAATCGCCTTGAGCGCCATTTCCCGGATTTCCGGTGTGAAATCAATCACGTCTTCACGCGTCATACCCTGGCGGTCGAAGGCCGGTGGCCTGGTGGGAAACCTCTGGGTCGGCGAGGTCTTTTCTCCCGGCACATCGCTTTGAGGAACCGGCCGATCTTCGATAGGCCACACCGGATTTCCATTCGTCCTGTCGAAGACATAGGCAAACGCCATCTTGGTCAATTGAACGACGGACTTGATGCGACGACCGTCCACCGTGATGTCGGCAAGGATTGGCGCCGTCGGCGGGTCGTAATCCCAGATATCGTGACGCACGATCTGCTGGTGCCAGATCCGCTTCCCCGTCCTGATGTCGACAGCAACAAGAGTCGACGAAAAGAGGTTATTCCCTGGACGTTGACCTCCAAACTGATCACCCGTAGGACTCTCAACCGGCAGATAAAGAATCCCCAGTTCTTCATCGACAGAGAAGGGCGCCCAGGCGCCGGTGTGCCCCGTAAAGACATTCGAGTTGTTTTCCCACGTATCTGCACCGAATTCTCCCGGCCTCGGGATCGTGTGGAAAACCCAGAGCTTCTTCCCGGTTCGCGCATCGAAGGCCATGATGTCGCCTTTGGGGTATTTCATGGATTTCGGCACACGCGCATTTTCCAGCGCAGTGGGGATGACGACGACATTGCCCGAGACCAGCGGCGGCGAAGTGTTCATCAAGTGTCCGACGAGCGGATCGAAGTTGGCATCCTTCTCGACTTCGAGGGTGAGATCGACGATACCGTTCTTGCCAAACGATGTGATTGGATGCCCGTTCCTTGCGTCCAACGCGGCGAGTTGATAGCCAGGCGTAACGGTGAAAATTCGGGCCTCGCGCCCGTCAGTCCAGTAAGCCACACCGCGGCTGTTTTTTCGAACACCGTCGGTGCGTCCTCCTTCGTCAAGCCTCCATATCCAGAGCGTTTCCCCGGTACCTGGATCGGCTGCCACGACGGACCGGCGATCCCCGGCTGTAAAGTAGAGAACGCCGTTGACCATCACCGGTGTCGTTTCGTTTTTGATTTCAGGCTGACTGCCGTAGTTATCGCTCCGCCATGTCCAGGCGATCTTCAGGTTGCGAACATTATTCGCGTTGATCTGATCCAACGGCGAGTAGCGCGTGTTACCGCCGTCACTTCCGGCGCGCGGCCATTCGCCCTGAGGCGTTTTCTGCTGACCGCTCACGACGGCAATCACGAGCAAGACCAGCGCCGCAAGCCGCATGAGGCTCCAGTGAAACATTCTTCTCGCCATGCAATCCCTCCTCTTTACCTTGGCGCGGGCTTCGACAGGTACTCTTTCGACCTCGCTTCATCCTTCAGCGGCGTTACCTTGTCGGGATCGATTCGAATCATGAGGTAATTGATGTGGTCGTCAATCTTCGTGAACCAGTGCCCTGTGCCCGCCGGTATCACGACGACGTCACCGGCCTTGAGTTGATGCACCGTGCCGTTGCGAATCGAGGATCCGTTGTTCCCGGGACCGTTGAACTCGACGACCGTACGTTGCGTTGCCGGACGACGCTCCCTGTCGAGAATGTCGGGGCCCAATACCAGAGTCGCAGAGCCCGAAATGATGTGGTAAACCTCACTGACCTGATCATGCTCGGCAACCGAGTTCGGCGAAGGCGCATCCAGCTTGCCACGATAAACCATTCCAATGCCGATGTTCGCTTTCCCAATGTTGACGTCGCGCACCTGCTGATCCACGAGCTTTTCCTCAATGGCCTTCTTCGTATATGCATCGAGCTCAGACACCGGGATATAGGTGCCGGGACACATTGCGCAGGTAGGCTGGGGATCTGTCGGATTGATCCGAACCTGAGCAAACAACACAATAGCGGCAGCGAGTGTCACCGCCAACGCCAAAAGAAGTCTTTTCATAGGAACCTCGTTAAGTTGTTTGGAGTCATTTGTGGGCCCTGCCGCGCCGCACGACGGGATTCTACTACCGGTACCCGCTTATCCCGTCATCGTCTACTACGCCGACCCGACTCTCGAGGATTTGCGGAGGTGCACCTTGCTTACACAACCGAGCCGGATCAGAATCTGCCCCATGAAATAACTTCGCCTCTCTGTCGATTCCCCTGCCTGATGTTCGACTTACTCACGGAAGATATTTAGAAGAACCAACAGGAGGAAAGAACATGGGTACACAAATTTTCGTGAACCTGCCGGTGAAGGATCTTGCCGAGTCCAAGGATTTCTTTGCGAAGCTTGGCTTCACGTTCAATCCACAATTTACGGACGACAAAGCCGCGTGCATGGTCGTCAGTGATCAGAGCTTCGTCATGTTGTTGACTGAACCGTTTTTCAAGACCTTCACGCCAAAGGCAATTTGCGACGCAACCAAGAGCACCGAAGTACTGACGGCTCTCTCTTGTGATGCTCGTGAAAAGGTCGACGATCTGGTCCGCAAAGCCGTCGCCAACGGCGGATCGACTTACAGTGAACCGAAAGACTACGGATTCATGTATCAGCACGGATTTCAGGATCGGGATGGGCACATTTGGGAACTGGTGTACATGGATCCGAATGCGTCTATGAAGATGTGAAGAAAGTGCCCTGTAGTGCGTCGCTACGCAACCCCGCGTGGCCTTCGTCAGGCGGGGAACCGTTGCGAGCAGACTACGGGAGCGGACCGCGTTTACGTGTTCGAAGTGAAATAGGCAGTGCGCTCACAACTCCGGTGGAGCAGGCGTGGCGACGCCTTCCGCGGGCACGTCGATCTTCGCGGTCCAGATGATCCCGTTCAGCAGGTACCGACGATAGTCCTCCACGTTGTGCATGTTGTTGTGGAAGTCGGAGCCGCCCCAGACGAACGAGCGACCGCCGTCCGGCCTGGACGCCTTGCGTCTGCAAAAACGCTTTTGCGATCTTTGCTGTGTCCATCAGCGTGCCGTGATGCTGTACAGATACCGATTGCCGCGCAAGTAGAGATCGTTGTCTACCAGCGCCGGCGAGGCGTCGAACCCATCGTCGAGCGTGTTGGTCGCCAGCACCTCGAAGCGCGGTCCGTGTCGGATGACGAGCGTCGACCCGTCGCGGCTGGTGATGTACACACGGCCCCGCGCTCCGACCGGTGAGGAGTAGACCTCCGGCAGCCCGGTAAGGCGCTGAGCCTGATAGTGGGGCCGGCCGCTCCTGGCGTCGAAGGCCGACAGGATGCCCGCGTTGCTCTTGAGGAAATACAGGACGCCGTCGTACAAGAGCGGCGAGGACACGTAGGGCGTATCGCGGTCGAGCGACCATGCGATCGCACTCGAGCCCGCGATGTTGCCCTTGGCGTCGGCCAGACGAATCGCGTGGAGCCTGCTGCTCTTGAACCCGGCCGTGACAAAGACCAGCCCGTCCTCGGCGACCGGCGAGGGAATCGGGTTCATGTTGAGACCGTCGTTCTCCCACACAAGCCGGCCGGTCTCAAGGTCGTAACTCCTCACCTGCTTGTCTCCGGTCGTGACCACCTGGACGCGGCCGTCGTGCTCTACCATGAGCGGCGTGCCCCAGGAGTCGACGTCCTTCCGCTCGGTGCGCCAGAGCTCCTGGCCCGTGGACGCGTTGAGCGCGACGATGAATGAGGCGCCCTGGTGGTCCCACACCACGACCAGACGGTCACCATAAAGAACGGGCGTGCTGCCGGACTCTCCAACCTCAGCGAAGATCTTCTTGTCGCCGAAATGTTTCTCCCAGAGCTGGGTCCCCTGCATGTCGTAGGCGTACAGGCCGCTCGAATCGAAGAACGCGAAGACACGCCGGCCGTCGGTGATGGCCGAGCTCGAGGCCCACGTCCCGTCTTTCATCGACGGCGCTCGCGGCTGCTCCTGGCGTGGGGTCCGCTCCCAGACCACTCGCCCCGTGCGCCGGTCGATCGCCAGGATCCTGAACTGGTGGACGTCTCGTGGTTGGATCTGGCCCCTGGGCTCGTGCGCAGCCGCACCCGTGACACCCATCGGAATCGCAGTAGTGACGAACAGCCGATCGCCCCACACGACGGGTGAAGACGATCCTCGTCCAGGGATTTCGATCTTCCATCGGATGTTCTTCGTCTCGCTCCA
>DASTBJ010000340.1:0-7483 GCA_035712125.1 Terriglobia bacterium | reverse complement strand
GTCGCGGGGACCTCTATATCTGTTTCCTTGAAGGTCATCAGCTCTCTTTCCCAGTTGTCGTCCTCAAACTGGAAGAAGAGTGTCCGCAGGGTGTCTCCATTGTAAAACGGCACGGATTCCGGGACATTTCGGACGGAAGAGGGGGATACCGGCAGCCCTGGCCTTCCGGCACCGTAACTCCGACGATAAAATCCGCCGCCTCCGCCGAGAGCGCTGAGTGCAGCCTTCCGCTCCGCGGCATTCAACTTCTTGTCGCCGTCCTTGTCGAAGCGGGCGAGCATGGGCTGTTCCGGCCCGCCGAACGAAAACTGGGCGCGAACTGCGGAAGGAGCGAAGACGAGCATCGGCAGAGCGAAAGCAAGGGTAAGCGTCACCGTTATTTTCATACTTCGGTCCCCCCGTCGTAGGCAACGAGCAGCGCATCCTGAATACCGGGAATCTTCTCGAGCTCGCGAACGAGATCGTGTTCACGATCCGGTTGTCTTAACCGGATCTGGTACGCGTGCTCCTGAAACCCCGGGCTGGCCTGGCGTACACGGACCAGATTGAATTCCTGACAGCGAGACTGCAACAGGCGAGAGATTTCGTCCGACTCTTTCGTATCGCCTGCAATCTGAAACGAGAGTATCGCATTAAACGTCTGCGTTCCGGCGAACCACGGGCGCGCCACAAGCAGAGTCGCCAGGAGGAACAGGATCGTTCCGAATATGGCGACGTCAAAAGCGTAGGCGCCGGCGGCGACCCCTGTCGCCAGGGCGGCGAACGCGAAAATGAGGTCGCGTGGATCCTGCAGGTTGCTGCGGAAGCGAATCACGGTAAGCGCACCTACCAGACCGATACCACGTGCGATGCTGTCCCCGATCGACAGCACAATGATCGCCGACACAATCCCGGATACCGCCAGCGTTTGCGAAAAAGTCCTTACCTGCGGGAGGCCGCGGCTGAGGCGTTTATAGACCAGCGCAACTGTCAGCGAAAGAAGGAAGGACAATAGGAGTGCCAGGATGGGAAGTACAGGCTTGATGGTGGCAAATGGATTGTTCAAGACATTACTCGCCGTGTGTGTTGTTGCATCGCCGCTCGATATTTGGAGAATCCCACGCGGTACCGCGCAAGCCTCAATATCATCGTTGACATCCAAGCGGGCGGCTGATGCACGTACTTGATTTCAATGATCGCAGCCGCTCCGTCCGCGCTCCGGGGGAGCTTAACGGCTCTCCACAAACATGGATCGTCGATGAGATCGTACCGCCGCGACGGCTGATATCGGATTTCGCGATCGATAGTAACCGCAGTCTCGCCGAACGGGTCTTGCTGGCGCAGCGCCTCGCGTTTGCAGGTCAGAAGCAGACGTGGTGCTGCATTAAAGGCCAGACGGCGTCTGACGAACTCCTGCAGGTTCGCGGAGGGAGCCTGCCCCCGCAGCACGGAGTCGAGCGCTGTGACCGATAACGGCGCGCGCTCTTTGAAGACAGCCATTCCGGCCTTGCGTTTGATTTCTGCCCATACGCAATCGCGGTCACCGTCGCCGTAGCCTCGGATGCGGAGTTTGAATCTGTCAGGGCGTTGTTCCCGGTGCCATCGGAAGAATGTCAGAGTCGGAGTGTCGAGGTAGAGCGACGTCACCCGTTGGGGACCGGTGAGTCCGCGATCCCTTATGAGGAACACGCCTGACCACTGCAGCGCCCATGCTGCCATACTTTCCGGAACGGAGTACTTGAGCTCGACCCGCGCCACGTCCACGATTGCTGCCCGAAACCCGTAAGACTGCGATGTATTATCGCAGACAAACCGCTGTTAACGATGCCCTTCCTTATTGACGTCCGGCGCAGGAATTTGGATTTGCACTTCTGTCAACCGCTCGAAGTTGAGCCCCACGCCCCCAGCGGGGCGCGGAGTCACTCTGGATCAGTCAACCTCGTCAGGCCGGGAACGACTCTACCGCCGCAGCCTCATCGTCGAAAATCTCGAAGATGTGCAGCAGTTTTGTCATTTGAAGCAGGTCGCGGATCCGCTTGGATGGCTTTAAAAGTTTCACAGCGCCTCCACGGTTTCGCAGGGACGTGTGAGAGGTGATGAGTTCTCCCAATCCGGAACTATCGATATAGGAGACTTTTTCGAGGTTAACGAGGAATTTTTGCCTGCCTTCGCCGAGGCTGCGTTGAAATATCCCCCGGAATAACATGCCGGTCTCGCCTGCCGCGAGCCTGCCGGCTACATCCAGTACGACCACATTCCGGTCGGCCGTACGGGTTTCGATCGATACATCCATACGCACTCCAGTCGGTCTAATGGTGGGCTGCCGGGCGCTCGTTTGCAATCTTCATTTATGTAGGCCAGAAAACGGCTTGACACCCCCTGCACGGGTCGTCTTAATATCCGCCTACAGGTACAAAGATGTACTGAGCTGCTGCAGGACGACGTCGCCGTCGCGTATTGAACGGACACGTACAGACGAGGGCGACTATGGAACGACACGAAATACAAGTCCTGATCGAAGAATTGCACCGCGAGTATCAAACCGACAATGAGGGAGATATCGCGACGTATATCCCCGAACTGGGGAAGGCCAATCCCGACCATTTCGGAGTTTGCATTGCCACGGCGGACGGACGTGTGTTCGAG
The DNA here is from genome assembly GCA_035712125.1 of Terriglobia bacterium. Classification (GTDB taxonomy): domain Bacteria; phylum Acidobacteriota; class Terriglobia; order 20CM-2-55-15; family 20CM-2-55-15; genus DASTBJ01. Next base: position 4,858 of record DASTBJ010000340.1, on the reverse strand, counting down.
GTTGGCGATTGTGACCAGCTGTTTACCATCCAGTCCATATCCAAGCCGTTCACCTATGGTATGGCCATTGAGGAGCTGGGCCACGACAAGGTGTTCAAGCACGTGGGCGTCGAGCCGAGCGGAGACGCGTTCAACTCCATTGAGCTCCATTCAGATTCTAACCGGCCCTTCAATCCGATGATTAACACCGGTGCGATCACCGTCACCGCGCTGCTGCATGCCCGATATCGCGACTGTACGCTGGATCACCTGCTTCGGCGTCTGGGTGCGGCGGCGGGCCGCACCTTGACCGTCGATGAATCTGTGTATCAATCGGAGAGCAGAACGGGGCATCGCAACCGCGCCATTGCACACCTGTTGCTGAATTTCGGCATGGTGCACGACGACGTGGAAACGGCGCTCGAGCTCTATTTCAAACAATGTTCTATCCTGGTGAACTGCCGCGACCTGGCAGTCATGTCGGCAACACTGGCAAACATGGGGGTGAATCCGTCAACGGGCGAGCAGGCATTCGATGTTCGATGTGTGAAGGATATCCTGTCGATCATGTTCACTTGCGGCATGTATGACTTTTCCGGTCAGTGGGCCTATCACGTTGGAGTACCGGCCAAAAGCGGAGTCAGCGGAGGTGTGATTGCGGTGGTCAACCGGCAGATGGGCATTGCCACCTACTCCCCCCGACTCGACCAGTTCGGTAACAGTGTGCGTGGAATCAAGGTATGCCAGGAGCTGGCTTCACGGCTTGGGCTGCACGCTTTCAACTTCACCAATGTGGGGTCCAACTACCTCGATGTCGTGCTGTAGGGGTATCAGAGCGAGAAAGATTTCAAATCTTCCTCGCTCTGAGTTTGCGGAAACGCTATTTCCGGCTACTGGATTTCGATATCGTCGCCGTCTCCTCCGTCGAGGACATCGAGGCCCAGGCCACCAATCAGCACGTCATCTCCTGCACCCCCGAGGAGAACGTCGCTTCCGTCGCCGCCGACCAGCACGTCGTTACCATCGCCACCATCCGCGGTGAGCTGGATTCCAGTCGCTGCGAGACCGCTGGCCTCCACGACATCATCGCCAGCCAGCGCGTTGACGGTCAGTCGGTCGTTTGCAGTCTCTGCCCCGGTAATGTTCACAGCGGCGGCCAGACCCAGGACGGCGGTACCTGACGCGTCCCCAACGACCAGAGCAACATCATCACCATTGGTGCCCGTGACGATGACCGCATCGGGTTGCGCGTCCCCCGCGCCGCCTGTCGCCGCCAGATTGACGTTCACCTCCGTCACGTCGGTGCCTGACAGGTCGTTCACCACAACCATGTCCGCGCCGCCGAGGGCGTTAAACGTGATGTCCTCGACGTCATTCAGGTCCATTGTCACGGAGGCAATGTTACGGAAGAACAACACGCGACCGCCGTTGGCCGAAATCGTAATAATCTCGGCAACGTTGGCGCCATTGAACAGCATCCTGTCAAAGCCGTCCTGGCCTTCGAGAGTGTCGTTGTCGTCGCCGGGATTCCAGATGAAGACATCGTCTCCAGCGCCCATGAAGGCGATATCGTCGCCGTCACCGCCGTTAAAGACGTCGTCGCCCTCGCTCCCAAGGAAAACGTCCACGCCCAGGCCGCCATTGAGAGTCAGATTGATCACCCCCGCCTCGAGGTTCCTCGCGTCGATAACGTCATCTCCTCCAAGGCCGTTGATGGTCAGACGGTCGTTGGCGCCCTCGGACTGCAAGATGTTCACCATAGCCTGAAGCCCCGTTACGGAGGCTGAGGTCCCTGAGCCAGATACCGCGATCAAATCGGCGCCCTGTGTGCCGTTGACCGTGACCGAGTCGATTGCACCGTCGCCGCCTCCGGCAGGTCCCCTGAGGTCGAGATCGACTCGTGTGACATCAGTGCCAGAGAGGTCCCCAACGACGACATTGTCCGCGCCACCCAGCGCTCTGAAGTCGATCGTCTCCACGTCGTCGAGGTCCATCGTGATGTTTGCAACGTTGCGGAAGAAAATCACGCGACCTCCGTTGGCGGAGATGTCGATGTTCTCAGCCGCATTGGACCCGAAGAACAGCAGTGTGTCGCTGCCGCCCTGTCCCTCGACCACATCGTTGCCATCGCCGGGATCCCACTGGAACACGTCATCGCCGGCGCCAAGGAAAGCGGTGTCATTGCCGTTATCGCCAAAGACGAAGTCATCGCCGTCGCCGCCCAGAAGGGTATCTGCGCCCTGGCTGCCCAATAGCACATCGTCGCCGGAGCCCCCGTCGACGACCAGACGCACAATGCCTGCAGGCAGTGTTGTGGCTGTAACGCCATCGCTGCCTGCCAGCGCGTTAACCACCAGGGTGTCGCTGGCGCCTTCAGAATTGAAAACGTTGACACGCGCCGACAGGCCGATGACGGAAAGCGACGTGCCTGCGCCGAAGATATCGATGATGTCGTCTCCGTTGGTCGCGTTGACAATAACGACGTCGGGCTGGGCGTCTCCTGCTGTACCACCAATCGTACCGGCGAGGTCAATATCGACTTCTACCATGTCCGTCCCGCTCAAGTCGTTGACGGTAACGGTATCCGTATTGCCCAATGCGTTGAGCTCTGTGCGTTCGACATCGTTGATATCCATGACGATGTTGCCCAGATTCCGGGTGAACCGAACCCTGTCTCCGTTGGAAGAGAATTCAAAGATCTCCGCCCCTGCGCTGCCGTTGAACAGCATCGTGTCTGTTCCGGCCTGACCTTCCACAATATCGCTGCCGTCGCCAGGATCCCACTGGAAGACATCGTCTCCGGCGCCGAGGAGCGCCACGTCGTTACCTTGTTGGCCGTCAATGAAATCGTTGCCGTCACCGCCGCGCAAAAGGTCCGCGCCATTGCTGCCAAGGACCGTGTCATCACCGGCACCCCCGTCGACGGTGATCTGGATCAGAGCCGCCAGATTACCGGTGGCTGAAAAGGCGTCATCGCCGCCAGCGGCGTTAAGAACAAGATTTTCTGAAGTCCCGATATCGATTGAAAACGGCGCGGGGGTAATCCGATCGAAGCGCACCCGCGCACCGTTTGCGGTCGCCGTGAACACTTCATCGCCACCACCGCCGTTGACTTCGACGGTATCCGTTCCGACGCCACCTTCGTTGAGATCGGTATCGTCACCGGGATTCCAGATCATGCGATCATTGCCGGCTTCGCCGAAGACCTGGTCGTCTGCATCGCCACCGGTGAGGACGTCGTTATTGTCGCCACCGAAGAGGAAATCGAACCCGCCTTTACCCAGAAGCGTGTCATTGCCTGACTGTCCGAAAAGCATGTCGCCACCAGACCCGCCTGTCATCGAGTCATTACCGGCCCCGCCAAAGATGTTCGCGCGAGGAAGGGCGCCATTGGTTTCATTCAGCGCGAGCGTGTCATTGCCGGCCTGCCCGAAAACTTGTATGAGGGCTGTGTTTGCGACGGTGGAAACGCCGCCCGAGATAGCTACAGCACCGTTATTCACGAGAAGAGCGCCCGCGGCATTGCGGCTGATCTCGATATTGTTGTTTAGGCTGTCACCGAAAACGGTCAGTATCCCCGCAGCCGGTATAAACGTTGCCGTAACCGCCGGCATGATGCGGGATTCCAAAGGTTCGATGCAGAAAGCAGATCGTGATTGCTTCACCTTGCGTGACTGACGAAGCCACCTCTTTCGAAACCACTCAGGCATTCTCGACATGACAATCCTCCATGAGTTAATGTTGCGGCGCTCTTCAACGGCAGGACGGGCGTCGTCAGTAGATGCGCGCCTACCGCGCGCAGATTGAAAAGAAAGATGCGATGGAGGCACTATACCGGACGACCCTCAGCGAAACAAATTACAGTCTTGTGAGAATTCGAATTCGTTGCATTTTATCGCCCGGGCGGTGGGGGATTGATCGCGTTTTGCGCCATCGCGAGCCAGGCGCCAACGCGCACCTCGGGAAGACGGATTCTCTCAACGTCCACTCTGGCGCGGTCAAAATCCGCTACGGCGAGCCTGCCCAGTGCCTGGATCAGCTGGCTTGCGGCATTCCCGACAGGGTTTCCATTCTGAAGCATCAATTCGCCATCCTGATAATACTGCTGGCCGAAACCGTTCATCGTTACCGCCGCGGCGCTGAGGTCATTGAACTGATCCAGGAATAGTTCGACGATTTCGAATCCTCGTTTGGGATCATACCGGGCGAAGGCAGAACCAATTTGAAGCAGAGCGTTCATTTGCGCCTGATCCTCGACCCTTGATGTGACGTTGAGGATCTGGCGGGCCTGCTCCAGAAAGTTTATGGCCGCTTCTTTCTTCTGGCCGTTCCCGACCCGATACAGGATCTGACTGATCATGCTGGCTCGATCGGCCGGCCTTCTCAAGCCTCGGATGCCCAGCAATGCCTCATCAAACCTGCCCTTGCTGAGCGCAAATTGAATTGCCTGGCGGTCCAGATTGTCCAGGGCATAAAGCCGCTGTTGCGGGTTCAGCACCTGGGTCGTGACAATCTCCCGCGCTCGGGAAATATCACCCGAACTGGCCACCTTCTGGGCGACCTGCTGATAAAGGGAATCCCTCATTTCCTTTGGCGCCGCGGCAATGGCTTCGAGTGCAATGTCGGTTGGGCTGTTGTTAATAGACTGACTCACACGATCGCGCGGATTTGCCGCGTTGAACTGGGCGATTCGCTCGTCGACTTTCGCGATGCTGTCCGGCGCAAACCCGCGCATGTCTTCTGGCATCGACTTCAGTGATGTCAGGATGCTTCGGGCATTGTTCATCTCAGGCGAATAAGGAGCTTCCGGTGTTGGCGAGAATGAGAGGCCCGCTTCGAGTGTTTTGACAAACAGGTTCTTGTGTTCCTGTTGCGGCAA
>DASTBJ010000339.1:0-5087 GCA_035712125.1 Terriglobia bacterium | reverse complement strand
GGCGAGTCTACCGATAGACCGCGGGTCTCCCTGGAGTGTGCCTTTCACCATTTGCGATGTTTGGGAGACGAATTCACTGCCTGCAGTTGCCAGCTTCGCGGGAACGTTGCCACTTAAGTAGGTGTCGCGGACGTTGTCTATGACCTGGCCACTCGTCACTTGTGTGAAGATTTCAACGACACTCCCACCCGTTGTTTCCCACAGACCCGCCATCTCCTCTTTGAAGAATTCCCAATGTTCACGACAACAATGCCCGTCGGCGTCGCGACGGGTCAGCGGGTTATTGCGGACGTAGGCGTACAGGTTCAGGGTTTGCGGATCGCTGAAGTCTCCATACGGAACAGGGCTGGGAGCCGCGCTCCAGTCTGCCGACAGGAACCGCCCCTCCGCGCCACTGAAGTAGCGCGCGCCGAGATAATCAAGTTTTGTTTCCTGATCGCGTACGTGTCCGGTGAATTGTTGAAAGGCGTGGCTCGGTGGCCGATGGCAAGGCAAGGAACGTGTGGATGTCTCCAGCAATCGGCCGAAGGGTGAGTAATCCGCACAGTCGACAACGAACCCGTCCTGATTGGTTATCGCTCGGGGCGTGCCGAGTATGTCGGCAAACAGATACGTGGTTTCTGCCTGAGGGGGTAGTGTCGAGTACTCGGCGGCCAATCGACCGGAGGCGTCGTAGACATAGAACGTTGTCTGCAGATCCGGAGTGGCGACAACTTTCTTGATGCGCCGTCCATCCCCGTCGTAGGTGAACCATGAACTTCCATTGTTCGGGCTGGTCGCCGCGATTAGCCGGTTCTCCGCGTCATAGCTAAGCGACCACGGCGTGAAGAGAGTCTGGTTGCCCGCCTCGTCATAGGTGGAGCCGAACAGGCGATTTCTCGCCTTGTCGATTGTTGTTTCGGCGACGAGTTCGTGGACGTCTTCCAACGAAAAGCCGGTTGAGCTGCTTACCCAGCGGTTTCCAAATCGATCGTATCCGAATGTCTGCCGCCACGAGTTTCCGGAAGAGCAAGACGTCAGCGGAGCCGCGGCAACGGCTTCGGTAGCGCACACCAGGCGATTCAAATCGTCGTATTCGTAGGTTTGTGCCCAGGACGTGCTTCCGCGGCGGACGACATGGCTGATCAGATTCCCGTTATTGGCGGCCGCCGCATAGTTGTATTGAAGTTCGAGCTTGTCGCCGGCACTTTCCGTGGTGCCGAGCTTCAGGACCGTGGGGATTCCGGGCGTTCGGTGCTCGCGCGTTTCCCAGAGCTTGTTGCCAAGCTTGAATTGTGCGATACGGCCGTCGGCGGTGTAGGGGGTGGTCGACGCGGTCAGATCGGCATAAACCTTCTCGTCGGTATAGACCCTTGCGCCCCTTGCCGCGTCGTCCACGTCGAAGTTGACCATACGCCCGGAGGGGTACTTCATCGTTTTCAGCGCGCCGTTCAGCCAGTAGGTGTATGCGAAATCAAAGAAGCCTCCACCGACGATAAACTGCGTGTGACTCAAGACCCGGCCTAAGTCGTCACACGTGTTGTAGGACATTGAGCTGGTTTCGGATGTGACCGACTTCAGCTTCCCGACGCAGGGTCCCGCGAGGTGGTATTCGTAAAAAGCGTCGGGTGTGGAGTCTCCGTCGTTGCTAAACGTTTTCTCGACGACGCGATGAAGATCGTCGTAGCTGAATGTTGTGGTGTGCCCTCTGGTGTCCTGCCGCGTGAGTAGATCGCCACTGTCCCTGTACGTGTACTCAATCGTCCCACTCTCAGGATTGAATGTTGTCTTTAGCCGGCCGAGAGATGTGTACGCGAATTCGCGCAGCTGCGTGACGTTGCCTTCAATCTGTGTCGCGCTAATGAGATTGTCCAGAGTGTCGTACTGGTAAGCGGTGACGTATGCCAGTCCGAGGGGATCTTCGACAACCGCGACCAGTCGCCCGAGTGCATCCGCGTAACGGTCTACCGACCGGCCGGCGGGATCCGTTATGCGTGTGCGCGGCGTGCCGCTGCCACTGTGATAATCGGTGACCGTGAGTGCTGAACGATTTGCTGAAGTCTGACAATCTGCGGGTGATGCAGGTCCATTAAATATCGCCGAAAAAACGACCCGCCCGGACTGGTCCTTGTGTGTACACGTCCACTCCAGCGTTGGATCGGATGTCGAACGGTAGGGTGTTGAGGCGATCACGGCTGTTCCGCCCTCAAATGTGCGGTAGAGCGTTCTCGACTTGATGCCGTCATCACCCAGCGGGCTCAGCGGTGTCCCGTCAGACGTTCGAACGAGATCGACGCGTCCCAGTTGATCGCGACGCGTCGATGTCTGAAGAAGTCCGTCTCTGAAGGCACGAAGGTCCTCTTTGATCAGGACAGTGCGGTTCTCATCATCGAAGAAGGTTTCGGCCGTTCGCATGCCCGCAACGTCCACAACCCTCTGTCGGCCATAGGCGTCATATCCAAATGTCGTCGACAGCCCACTCTGGTCGTCAGTCTGTTTGCGGAGTAGACCGACCGCGGTATTCCACTCATAAGTGAAGCTTCGAGCCGATGGTGTTCCCGCCGCGTATTCGACAAGACTCGGGTACGGCCCCGAATATGAAATATGGGTCTGGATTTCGGGAGCGAACACATCCGTAAGGTTGCCGGTCACGTCGTAACGTCGATTTCTCGAAGGACAATTGCCGCTGAGCGGAGTGGACGGCGTGCATCCAGGCCTGGCGTCGTCCCATTGCCGCTGACGGGTGACGTTGCCATTGAACAGAGGGGCGTCGTATTCGAACTCAATGATCGATTTGACGGCCGAGGCGCCATCCAGAACCGTTTCGCGGGCGACGGCATTCAGACGTGGCGACGCAGAAGGACTCCAGTACCGATTCAGTCCATCTGCAGTATTCGTGGAGTCCGGTACCGCGGCGTAATACGTCTTGTCCGTGATCCGCTCGAGAGCGCCGGGCGACTCCATCACGTCGCCGTCGAGCGTGTTTGACCAGTTGTACTGTTTGACGCGAAGTGGATTGCCGTTCTTGTCGATCAGCGTGTCCGTCACAACGGTTCGAGGCTGCCCAACGACCTTGTCTATCGTTACGCTTTCACGTTCAACGTAAGGATTGTTCGCATCGACATTGACCGGCGCGGCGAGACTGAACACCTTGTTGCGCGTCCACTGACGCTTTCGCACCGTGCCGCCGGGCTGTTCGATGCGGTAAATGAGGTTCCTCGCCCAATACAGAGTCGCTACTTGAGGATCATAGAAATGGTAGATGGTCTCGCCGCCATCGGGAGCAACGACGCGCTTGGATGTTGTGTTGATCGTCTCGTAGGACCACACATCGCTGACCCCGTCGTGCGTCAGCGTCCTTCGACGGTATCCCGCGTACGCCAAATCCTGGGCGAACAGCGACGCGCTGTAGGCATCGCAGCAGTACGCGTATTGCGTCCCGCCTGGAGCACGCATCGTCAGTAATCGGCCGTAGCCCTGTCCCGTTGGGGAATACGTGAACTCGAAATTCGTCCAGGGCGCGGCAGGAGGCGGGTCAAAACCGGGTGCGGCAAGCGGCAACTGGATGTATTTCACCACCCAGTACTGAAAGTTCACGGGGCAGTGAGTCGTGAACATAGGGAACAGAAAGTTGTCCTGATAACAGATGTAGGTGAACCCCGTGCCACCTACCTGAATCTTTTCCCATTTCACGCGCCATTCGAGCAGGCCCTCCGGCCCAGGAACGGTAATTTTGTCTTCTCGTTCTGTTGCCGACGACGCGAAGCCGTGTTCGAGACGAAGCGATCTGCCAAAGTCGTCGGTGATGTAGGTTACAGTTCGCCCGTCCTCGAGTTGTTTCGCGATATGAATGCCGTTCCCGTTGGCGTCATAAATGTGTTCTGCCTGGTCACCTCTGCCCACGACACGGCGGCCATCGGGATAAAAGAGTGTCCATTGCTGATTGAACCAGCTCGAGCCATTGGCATTGATCTGAAACCGAAGGTAACTGCCGTCGGTCGTGAAGTAGGTCAATACACCGTTGACGTTGATGGGATAACGTCCAGACTCACGCGCACAGTTACTGCGGACCCCATCCATGCTGATGGCATAGAATCCGTCTCCGTAATACCCATCTCTCTTTTCATCACCGTGTCCCAGCAGGTGCAGGAGGTGCTGGCTTCCATCTGGTAGCGAGATCCGGTAACGGTAGATCCTTTCGTGTTCGACCACGTACAACGGGTCGCCAAGACAGTAGGCCTGTTCCCAGGTCGGGATGTAGCGCGTTTCTCCCTCAACCCTGAAGTTTGCGAAGTTGTATCGCCATCCTCCGCCCGTCAGCGTGCTGGAGATACTTTGCGAGATCCGCCCATCTCCCACTTCGCCAGCCACGAGGTCGAACAGGTTGGAGTCGTACACGAGTGAGAGATCGAAGCCTGATCCCGCGTTGCCCAGGGGCAATGCAGCGAGTGGAACCTGGATATGCAGTTTGCCCGATATCGGGTCGATGCTGTCGAGGGGACCACTCAGCTGCTCTGAATTCGGCATGATGCCGCGGGATGGCTTCGTGTCAACCGCATATGGATATTGCGGTTCCTGCGCAAACGAGGCCACTCCCGGGAAGGCGAGGAGGTATACGACGAGGATCGGTAGAAATAGCTGACGGATTTGTCGTGACATTACTCCTCCTGCGATCCTCTCAACGGAGATTGAGCAAACGTCGTGGAATCCTGCCGGGGCAATGCAACGATCGACGATAGGGTTAAGGAAAAAACGGAATGACCATTCTCTTTGCGGTCAATCCTGTATGGATACGCAGAGCCGTTCTGCTGTTTCCAGTCCGAAAAGGAGATCTCGACGGCTACCCGTGGTGAGAACGCTTCATCAATATAGTGAGTACTCGTAAGCAGAGCCGTTGCCGAATCGTAGAAATACCGCTTCAATCGCTCACGACCGGAAGCGCTGGATCGAACGGGTGCCGAGACTTCGAAGATGTCGTACCGGATTTCGGTGGGCTGGTCTCTCCCCGCCAGGACGCGGCGACCGAGAAGCTCAATGGCCGCTCCCTCTTTGACTCCGGCGAGCATGGCTTCCGCCGTGTCGGAGCTGAAGAGCTCGACGAGTTGCTC
>DASTBJ010000338.1:0-6711 GCA_035712125.1 Terriglobia bacterium | reverse complement strand
ACCTTTAACCCCACGGTGACCATTTCCGGCGGTGGGGGCACGGGCGCCACCGCAACAGCGTCGCGTGCCAACGGTTCCGATTACGGCCGTATTTTCCTCGTAACAGCGATGTCGCAGACGAAGTCCGGAGCGAAGTCGATGGCACAGGCGGAACTGGCGAGCCCTGTGTCGGGGGCATGGTTCCCGGGAGCATTGACGCTCAACGGACCAAACCCCGAGATGGATGACATGCCGAACTCGAACGTGTTCTACGTCGATGGTAACGACCGAAACAGCTGCTCAGAAATGGCAGAGGAGCTTCGCCCGGCCATCGGTGGGTACGACGATCCGAACGCTGATCCCCCTACAGATTCCGTGGACGACATCATCGATGCGATACCGGCCGGGAGACAGACCCACTACATCGGTACCGGCTCATCGCCATCTGTTGCAAATATCTACGGCTCGCTTGGAGAAACCATGTCAACGCCGACGGGTCTGAAGGCACTGATGGATGCGGTTGCTGCTGCGCCAGGCGCTCATGTGTACGGTAATAATCCTCCGAGTATCGAGCAGGGCTCCCCGGCGAATCCGATCATCAGCTTCGTCGACGGCGACCTGACAATCGGCGGTCTCACAAACGGTTACGGCATACTTGCCGTCACCGGGAGGCTCGTCGGACTGGGTTCGTTTCAGTGGCACGGCATCGTTCTCGTGATCGGTGATGGCGAAATGGTGTACCAGGGCGGAGGTTTCCCTGAGATTAACGGCACCGTCTTCGTCTCCAAGATCTGGGACGACCATACGACCAAGAACCTTCTGTCCGCGCTCGGATCTCCCTACATGGACTGGAACGGCGGCGGTGGTAACGGCATCTACTACGACCACTGCTGGGTGGAGAATCTCATTCCCATCGTTCCGTTTACACCTCCGCCGAGCACCAAGCCGCTGAAGGTTCTCAGCACCCGCACCGTCTCGTACTAGAAGTCAGACCAGAAATTAGGGACAGAGAGGTAATTCGCGTCGCGAATTACCTCTCTGTCCCTAATTTCTGTTATCGTGCGCCTCCATGCCTTTTCACGATCTTCAGGCGTTCGTGGCCCATCTTGAAGCAACAGGTCAATTGAAGCGAGTGAAGGTCGAAGTCGATCCGGAGCTGGAAGCAGGGGAAATCGCCCAGCGCGTGCTCCGGGAGGGTGGTCCTGCCCTCCTGTTTGAGAGACCTCGCGGTGGTGCGATGCCGCTGGTCATGAACCTTTTCGGTACGATGGACCGCATCCGCGCAGCGTTAGGCCGCGATCCCGCCGAGATCGGCCGCGAGCTCGTCGAGGTCGTTCAGCGACTGAACCCTCCGTCCCTCAGCACACTCTGGGCAAATCGCGGAGTCCTCAGCCGCCTTCGATTCTTGCGCCCCGCCGCTGTAGGTTCGGGCCGGTGCCAGGAAGTGGTAGAGGCGCCGGATCTCACACGATTGCCCGTCCTCCAATGCTGGCCCGGAGACGGCGGACGCTTCATCACATTCGGAATGGTCATCACGCACAATCCCCGGACGGGGATTCGGAACCTCGGGCTTTACCGCCTTCAGGTCTTCGGCGAAGCCCAGACCGGAATGCACTGGCAAAGCATGAAGGGCGGCAGGGGACACTATTGGGAAGCGGAACAGCGGGGACAGGATCTTGAAGTTGCCGTCGTCATTGGCGCCGATCCCATTCTCATGATGTCGTCCATCCTGCCGTTACCTGAAGATATCGATGAGATCGGATTTGCCGGCTTTGTGGGAGGCCGGAGCGTTCCGATGGTGCCAGCGAAGACTTTGAACATGAGCGTTCCTGCAGATGCGGAAATCATCCTGGAGGGTGTTGTTCCCGCAAAAACTCGACGCACAGAAGGCCCTTTCGGTGATCACTTTGGTCATTATTCCGAGGCGGCGGAGTTCCCGGTATTCAACATCCGCAGGTTGACTCGCCGCCGTAATTCAGTCTATGCGGCAACGGTGGTGGGGAAGCCCCCGCAGGAGGATAAGTTCCTGGGGCTCGCTGCAGGAGCGATGGTGGGACCGCTCATCAGGCTGATCCATCCGAACGTCGTCGAGCTTGCAGCGTATGTTGGTGCGGGATTTCACAACCTGCTCGTTGCCTCTGTAAAGGAGCGGCATCCGAAGGAAGTGCTGAAGACAGCGATGGCGCTCCTGGGTACGGGACAGCTGTCGCTGACGAAGGTCCTGGTTCTGGTCGGTCCCGATCGAGATCCTCACGACTTCCGCGGGGTGCTCCACGACATCGGGGAGCGATTCGATCCCGAGGATCATATGTGGTTATTGCCGTTCGCTCCGCTGGACACGCTGGACTTTACGTCGTTTACGATGCACGTTGGCAGCAAGCTGGTGCTCGATGCCTCCGGTCCTGTTATTCGTCCTGAGGCCGCACCGCCTTCACCAACCGACTTTTCTCGCCTCGATTCCCGGATCGAGAAGTGGGAGCTGCTCGACGGCGGCTTTCTGGTTCTTGCGGTTCGACAGGCCGGAAGGGCGGTCGTCGAGAACGTCGTCGCGTCGCGCCCGGACGTCCGATTCGTGGTGGCCGTCAGTCTCGATGTGAATCTCAAGGACGATGAAAACCTGCAGTGGGGAATCTTCACGCGTTTTGACCCCGCCCGCGACATGGTGTTCTCACAGATGGAGTTTGCGGGTGCGCGGCCGGTGTATCGCGGCATCGTCGGCATCGACGCCACCTGGAAGCAGGGTTATCCGCTCCCCCTGGACATGGATGACGCGACCGTCCGGCTGGTGGACTCCCGATGGCCCGAATACTGGAAGTGACAGGGTCGCGCTATACTCTCCGCATGCCCAAGAAGACTGAAAACCTGACCGTTCGATGTCCGTGCTGTGAAGCCGTACTCACAGTGCATGGAACCAGCGGTGAAGTCCTGTTTACGGAAAAGCCGAAGAAGAAGGGAGTGTCTTTCGAAGATGCCCTTCAGCAGGTCCAGCGAGACAAGGAAACTGCCGACGACCGCTTCCGGGAAGCGTTTGCCAAAGAAGAATCGCGGATGAAGACGGTCGAAGAGAAGTTTCAGGAAGCGCTTAAGCGCAAGGACGAACTCGAAGAGCCCATTCGCCCCTTGGACTGGGATTAATGGAAGAGGGGGAAACGTTCATTTGTCAAATGTTAATTGTTATTTGTTATTTGCGGTGGCGCTTCGCGCAGCCTTATCTTGACGATGCCGCGCCGCAGGCGCCACCTCAAATAACAAACAACAAATAACAATTAACATTTAACAAATGAACGTTTCCCCCTCTTCTACTGCGGTTCGGAGTTGCCTTTCTTGTCTCGAAGGACTGCCTTACGCGAGAGCTTGATCTTGTTGCCTTCGATCCCCACGACTTTGACCATCACCTGGTCGCCTTCGTTTAACTCGTCGCGTACCTGGCGAATCCGCTGCTCCGCGATTTCCGAGATGTGAAGAAGGCCATCGGTCCCCGGGAAAATTTCGACGAAAGCGCCGAAGTCGGCGATACGCACGACCTTTCCAAGGTAGGTCTTCCCAACCTCTGGCGTTGCGGTGAGGTTTTGAATGATGTTGATGGCCTTGCTTGCGGAGGGTCCGTCCGCAGATGCGATGTTGACGCGGCCATCATCGGATACATCGATCTTTACGCCGGTCTGTTCAATGATCGAACGAATCATTTTTCCGCCGGGGCCAATGACGTCCCGAATCTTGTCCGTGGGTATCTTCATCGTATAGATCCGGGGTGCAAACTGGGAGATCTCTTCCCGGTGTCCAGCCAGAGCTTCCTCCATCTTGCCGAGGATATGCATTCGGCCCTGTCGCGCCTGCTCGAGGGCTTCGGCCATAATGCTGGAAGTGACGCCCGGAATCTTGATATCCATCTGGAGCGCCGTGATGCCGACACGGGTTCCGGCCACTTTGAAGTCCATATCGCCGTAGTGATCTTCGGCCCCTGCGATATCCGTCAGGATGGCGTAGTTGGAGCCTTCCTTGACGAGGCCCATGGCGACCCCGGCGACTGGAGCAGTGATCGGGATGCCGGCATCCATCATGGCCAGTGTGCCGCCGCAGACCGACGCCATCGACGACGAGCCGTTGGATTCCAGAATGTCCGACACGACGCGGATGGTGTAGGGCCAGCTTTCTGGATTGGGAAGAACCGCCGACAAGGCACGTTCGGCGAGGGCGCCGTGACCCACTTCCCGGCGACCTGGCCCCGTCATTCTGCCGGTTTCTCCAACCGAGAATGGCGGGAAGTTGTAGTGCAGCAGGAATCGCTTGTGCGCCTCGCCCTCGAGCAGATCCATCCGCTGCTCGTCGTCGGAGGTCCCGAGCGTCGCCGTAACCAGCGCCTGGGTTTCCCCACGGGTGAAGACGGCGGAGCCGTGTGTCCGGGGCAGCAATCCGGTCTCGATCCATATTGGACGGATCTCGTCGAACTTGCGTTTGTCCGGTCGCTGCCGCTTGTTGAGAATGTGGTCGCGGAAGATGCGCTCCTTGAGTTCGTCAAACAGCCTCTTTGCGACTTCGATTTTTTCCTCGTCAGCGTCCGCGTACTTTTCCGCGAGTTTCTGCTTCGCCGCATCGATGCGGGCGTAGCTTTCGATCTTCTGATACTTCTTCGTGTCCAGCGCGTCTTCGAGTTCTGCACGAATGTATTTCTCGATCTCGGAGGCGAGCGCCTTGTCGTGCGGTGGCGGCTCGGCCACCTTTTTCACGGGACGGATCGCCGCAAATAGCTCTTTTTGCAGGGCTATGATCTGTTTGATGGCTTCGTGGCCTGTGTTGAGAGCCTCCACCATAATTTCCTCTGAAACTTCAGAGGCGCCGCATTCGACCATCACGATGCCGTCTTCCATACCGGCAACGGCAAGGTTCAGACGGCTGTTCTTCAATTCCGTGTATGTGGGATTAATAACGTAACGGCCGTCAATCAGGCCGACACGTACCGCCCCGACGGGCTTATTGAAGGGTATAGGCGACACGAAGAGCGCCGTCGACGCCCCGATAATGGCGTGCATTCCGGGCTCGATTTCAGGATCTGCAGATAACACGAGGGCGATGACCTGTGTTTCATTCTTAAAACCGTCATCGAAAAGCGGCCGCACGGGACGATCGATCATGCGGCTGTTCAAAACCTCTCTTTCGGACGGTTTGCCTTCGCGTTTGAAAAAGCCGCCGGGAATCTTCCCGGCCGCATAAAAGTTTTCTCTATAGTCGACTGTCAGCGGGAAGAAATCGACGCCTTCCCGCGGTTTATCCGCTGCGCAGGCAGTGACCAGCACTACCGTGTCGCCATAACGGACCAGGGCGGCCCCATGGGCCTGTTTTGCCAGCTTCCCGATCTCGATCGAGAGCTCCCGCTCTCCGATCATCGCGCTGACCTTGTGAACGTTCATGATTTAGTTTTTCTCCTCTACAAGCGCAAAAACCCGAAGCAACAGCTTCGGGTTCTCTGTGTTCTCTGATTTGATGAGCGTCTACATTGCACTGTGTTGCACTTGACGCTTACTTGCGGATTCCGAGCTTTCCGATTACTTCCTTATAGCGGTCCACATCATACCGTCTCAGGTAATCGAGCAAACGACGCCGTTTGCCGACGATTTTCAATAAGCCCCTTCGGGAGCTATGGTCCTTCTTATGTGTCTTGAAATGTTCTGTGAGGTACGTAATGCGTTCGCTAAGAATAGCAATCTGGACTTCCGGAGAACCCGTGTCCGAAGCGTGAATACGATGCTGCGTTATGATGCTTCCCTTAGTTTCCTTCGTTAGACTCATGCACTCCGATTCTGCTTTCTTGTGTATCTCGCCTCAGTGAGGCCTTTCGGGGTTCAGCCGAAGTTCTTGAGGTTAACACAACTCGGGGATGTGCCCAACCGTTTTCTATGGCAGCGACAGCGAGGAACTCGCCTTTTTTGTTGAAGATGCGCGCAAGCCCGGGGGCTTCGGCCGTAGCCACCGGATTGCCGTGCCGCACGCGATCCTCCGCCAGTTCGTCCACAAGCTCGATACGGGGGAGACCGGGCAACAGTTCGTCCAGCGGCAAGATCCGGTCGGCCAGCCCCTCACCTGCGGGCACGGCGTCTTCGATATGGAAGTCGCCCGAACGGACCCGCTTTAACTGCTCCAGGTGAGCACCACATCCCAGGCGATGGCCCAGATCATGCGCGAGGCTCCGAACGTAGGTCCCGCTGGAACAGATCACCCGAACGCCGGCAAGGGGCGGCGCGAAATGCGTGACTTCAAAGACGGACACCTCTACCGGAACGGCGATCGGCTCCAAAGCCAGACCTCTCCGCGCCAGCTTGTAGGACGGAATACCGCCCATTTTCTTGGCCGAGACGAGGGGAGGCTTCTGGTCGTAGGCGCCGGTCAACGCGCGCATCGCTTCCTGAACCTCAGATCTTCCCAGCGTGAACGGCGTGACCGGCCCCGTCGGTTCACCCTCGCGGTCATACGTTGTTGTCGCAAAGCCGAACCGAATCTCCCCGGTGTATTCCTTTGGAGAGGTGGTGAGAAACCGCCCGATACGCGTGGCCTTTCCGATACACAGGAGAAGGACCCCGGTCGCCATCGGATCGAGCGTACCCAGATGACCGACTCTGCTGGTCTTCAGCAACTTTCTGACACGCTGAACGACATCATGGGACGTCACGCCACCGGGCTTATCGATAATGAGGAGGCCATCCATAGCGGAGCTCTTCTATATACAACATTTGAACT
>DASTBJ010000337.1:0-2380 GCA_035712125.1 Terriglobia bacterium | reverse complement strand
AAGCGATTTCGGACCACCTCGTTTCAGCACGTCCCGGCAAACTCCGATGGCTCCAGGGCGGCCGCGACACCGTCTCCTGGAACGCCTACGAAGTGGTACATGGCGAAAGTCTCTGGGACCGAGTCCGCAACCGGGGGTGCTTATCGTGGTCTCAGACCGTCAACGTTTTGCTCGATGTGACATCCGAGCTCGACGCAAGAATTGTGTCCGGTGAATGCAAGCCGCTTTCGCTGCAGCACATCTGGGTCAACTCGTCGTCGCATCACGCAGTCGCAACCTCCGCAAGAGTTTTGGAGTTTCCCGCGGCAACCTCAGAGGGTGCAAACGGGTTTGACGTCGACGCCGGCAACGCAAAAGACTTCGTTTACACCGTTCTTGTCTTCGCCATGACCGGGGCCAATGTCGTGAATCCGTCCGCAAGCAAACACCTCGCGATCCCTTTACCCGAACACGCCAGGGCGTTTGCAAGGCGACTGGAGAGCGGAAAACAAGTTTCCATCGGTTCGATGCGCAATGAACTCCAGCGCCTCAGAGCCCGACCTGCGGAAATAGGACTGCCCCGGCGTGCCGCAATGCTGGGCGCGACTGCGAGTTTGCCGGTGGTTTTGGCGCTGAGTTTGACCGCGGTGCCGATGATTAATGCGATTCGCCTGCCGCAAT
The DNA here is from genome assembly GCA_035712125.1 of Terriglobia bacterium. Classification (GTDB taxonomy): domain Bacteria; phylum Acidobacteriota; class Terriglobia; order 20CM-2-55-15; family 20CM-2-55-15; genus DASTBJ01. Next base: position 1,720 of record DASTBJ010000337.1, on the reverse strand, counting down.
GGCAACGGGAACTGGAGCGGCTCCCAATCTATGATCTATGGTCCAACCTTCTCGAAGACCGCAAAACTCCCGAAGCGCGCAATGCCGCTGTTTCAATATGCAAGGCGCTGGCGTGGATTGGACAGGAAGCCGCTGAAACGGCCAACGGGCGCCGCTCGCTGGCACAGCTGAAGCCTTTCCAGAGGAGCCGGCTGGAAGACTGCAGGAGTCAGTATCGATCGGTTACGGCGAGTGAAGCTGCCGACGCCCGAAAGGTAGCGGAAGCTTATTTCATCGGGAGACCTCTTTCTTCCGCCCAAAGAGATCGACAATTCGCGATTCTGCGTCAGGGAGTCGATGTCTTCTTCTGGGGCGGCGGCGTGCTGTGGATCGTACCTGTCGCACTCTCCACGGTGTTCCCTCCTGGACTGTGCGGACGGGCCATGGGTGTAAGCCTGCAAACGATGCGTGGACAGGCGCCAACGGCGATGCGGCGGGTGCTTCGTTCGATATGTGTCTGGTTCCCTTTCGTCGCGTTCTACCCGCTGTTACTGACCGCTGCCTACCTGGGCTATGCTCCGAGTGCCACGGCGTACTGGAAGAAGGAAGGATTCCTCGCTGCCACTCTTCAGTTGCACGGCTACTCAGGGATCCTCGGAACGGTTGATGTTTTGCTTCTTGGCCTCTTCGGGCTGGGCATCATCTTCGCACTTGCAAAGCCCCATCGGGGGCTGCCTGACTTTATAGCCGGCACGTGCCTTGTGCCGAAGTAGGCAGGAGCAATTGTGACGTTCTACCCGATACTGAACTTACAAAACACCGATCGCGCCAGAACGATTGCGGTGTTCGTGTTCCTGGCTGAGCTGTGGCTATGTTACTGGTTTCCGATCCCTCACCTGACTCTGTTCACAAGTCCACCTGCGGCTGAAGCAGATCCGCCACTTCTCTGGATTATGTCCGATCTTGTTTACCCGAATGCCGATGCGGCGGCGGTCCTTCCAGCAACGGGATCTTCCGGCACGAGCCATGAGGTCACGCCGGAACCGACAGACAACCTTGCAGAACAGGATTCTACAAAAGCTGCAGACCCCGGCGATGTCATGTTTGCCGACGATATCCGGATTGTATCGTTTTCGCCGTCGGTGCCACCGTGGGTGGGAGACATGGCGCGATTCACCGTCAACGTTGAATACAGCCTCGCCACGGCGCCTTCCGGAAAGGTCATTCTCAGTATCTGCAGCTGCAAAAATACGGCTTACACGCCAGTGCCTCTCAAACTCAGCGACCCGGCAGAAGAGCTGGCAACGTTTTCGACGGTCACCGATGCCCCTGCGAAGAGAGGACGCAATTCCATAGCGCTCACGAACACATTCCGAATACCGGTGGCCGACGAGCTGTTGATCGTAGCGAAACTCGAGGCGGGCACGAACTCGTCCCCGGCGGACCACCGGCACGTGAAACTGAACGACGCGGGCAGGCCACCCCAGGGGGAGAGGAGCAGCGTGAACATCCGCGCCATCGATCCCGATCCCGCGATGGCCCTTTCTGCGAACGAGAACATCGAGGTCTGGATTGCTGTCGACTACAATCTGTTGCACGAATACGGACTCCTAAGGCTGTGGATCGAGGACGAAAAGTCCACGATCCTTTCCGAGTACCACGAAGATATCCGATCGGGCCAGCGCAGACTCGCATTTACCGGCAAACTTCAGATTCCGTCCCCGGACGTTTCTTCGACGAT
>DASTBJ010000336.1:0-5010 GCA_035712125.1 Terriglobia bacterium | reverse complement strand
TCGCTAGTGTGGGATAAGCAGGAGGCACGGATGAAAGAAGGTTTGGTTTTGCGACGGCTTCGCTGATTCGATTGATTGAGGCAGGCGATGATGGCGCCGCTTGTGGTGAAGGGGGAGGCTGCGGTGGTGGTGCGGCCGCAGCAGAAGTCACGATGCCTCCCAGGACGCCGCCAACCACCCCACCTCCGGCAATCGTCGTCGACGTGGTGTCTAACACGACTCGCAACTCCGCAGTATCTTTCGCGGTGACTCTGATGTTCTCCCGCATGAGGTCCGTCGTTCCGTAGGTCGCGGACTTGACGGTATATCCTGGCACACTCAGAGTAAGACGCAGATCGCTGCCCTCCGGAATTTCAAGCGTGAACCTGCCATCGGGCTGCGTTCCTATGGTCCTCAAACCTCCGCCATTAGTTTGCGAATAGTTCACCGACAACCGAACTTGAACACCAGCACCGGAGTTGTTCACGACGATACCCTGAACATCTTTGGTCGGAGGGAGTGTAATGACCAGGTTCGTGGTGTCCTGATTTGGAATGACGACAGAGGTCAGTTGCATAACCAATGATGGCGTTGCCAAAGCCGACGTATTGGGGCGGATCTGGTACGTTCCAGGCAGCGCCTGCGGGATCTGAAAGGTTCCATCAGGATTCACTGTCAATTGAATCTGCTCCACGCTAGGGCCGGTTAACACAAGCGTCCGATTGGAACCGAGGTTGATCACGCGCCCGGAAACCTTCACCCAGGGATTCCCGTCGACAGCCAACAGGACTTTGATGGGTTCCGGCGGGGTATCGACCGAAACTTTCAGCGGGGTGGTCAGTAGATCCACGCTGCCGGTGGTGATGGACTTTAATTCATGTCCCACCGGGAGGTTGGTCCAGGAGACGCGGTATTCCCCCTCGGGTACATTCGCCCGGAACGTACCGTCGGGCTGCGTGGACATGCCGGAGGTCTGCCCGGTTCCTTTGAATGGAGAGAGTTGAAGCTGCACGCGGGGCTTCATCCCATTCCCTTCGACGACAACATTACCTGTGACGGTTGCCGTTGGAATGACGACGATTTCAAGGCCGGTGACGTCCTGATCGCCCACAACTACCGAGACCGGCTGACTGGGGCGGCCTGCAGCCCCAGGCGAAGTCAATTGATAGGTACCAGGAAGAACCCTCTGAAACTGAAATGAGCCGTCGGCGGCTGTCGTGGCTTGCTGAATAGGACGGTTGCCTCCGATCATCGCGATAGGTTGACCGCCAACGCCTCCAGTGCCCGTGGCCCTGCGAACGCGGCCCCTCACCGTTACACCCAGGTTATTCGTAACCGCAAAGTTGATTCCGGTGACCGGAGTGCCCGACAACACGTTCACCACCGTCGCGCCGGACACGGCCGAGACTCCGGGATAGTAGGTCGGCAGATCTACGAATCCGGCCGTGATGTAGTACCGCCCCGGCAGGACGTTCTCGAGCGTGTACCGCCCCTGGTTATCGGTCGTGCCGATACTCACGAGCGCGGTCCCGCTGTTGGCAGGAAAGCCGGCATCTGGCACGGCCATCGCACTCACACGAACTCCCGCAGCAGGTTGCCCTTCGCGGTTTCGAATCTCCCCCGAAACTGTTCCCTTTGGAATTTGAGCGGCGACAACAGCAGGAGCAAGGAGCACTCCGATCAAGAGAAGGTTTTTCATGGCGTCACCTGTTTCGGGAATGATGGCGCTGTGAACGACCCCCGTCAAGTTAACCGCGCCGCCCATGCTAGAATTCACGACATGTTGCTTCCCTCGCAACAAAACCCTGCCCGGCTCTGGCGTTGGCGGTTACACAGCTAACGCGGTCGCGGAACTTCTTTAGGCCGAAAGAATCATGGAACAATCATCCACCGATATCTCAACATCTCACTATTCATTTGGAGACAACCGGCTTGCCGCCCTGCGGCTCGAATACCTGGCGGACGCATTTGCTCCATCCTCTCGACGTTTTCTGCAAGCCACAAAGCCTGAGCGGGTGGAGCTGGCGCTGGATCTGGGCAGCGGCATTGGTGCGACCACGGCTCTTGTGCGTGACGTGACGAACGCGCCGTGGGTTGCGGGCTACGAACGTTCCGGAAACTTTCTCGCCATCGCGCGACGCCGGTATCCCGAATTCACATTTCGAGACGTCGACGTCCTGTCTCCGGCATACCCGGATCGGGAAGCAGACCTGATCTATTGCCGCTTCCTGCTTACCCACATTCATCGACCGGCGGACGTCCTGACCGCGAGTGTCCAACACCTTCGCTCAGGCGGCCGATTGCTTCTTGAGGAAACCGCGGCATTGTCCTCACCAGTTCCGGCGCTTTCGCAGTACTACGATCTTGTTGAACAACTGCAGGCGCACCACGGGCAGGAGACAACGATCGGAAAGAGGCTGGGAGCCCTGGCCGCCGGCGTCGCGGGAACACGCGCGACTTCCGTCTTGCAGGAAATTTCCATGGCTGCAGCGGTCATGGCGCGGCTGCACGCGACGAATCTGGAAACCTGGAAGGCCGATCCTTTCATGCTGGAGACCCATGGCCTGGGCGCTCTCGAAGATCTCGAAAGCGAGTTGAAGGCGATCGCCGCAAGATCAGACTTTCCTGAAGGGCGATGCGTGATGGCTCAGGTATGTATAGAGCGTGAGTAATGTAAGTAAGGGCGCGTATCTGTGAAGAAGCTCCGATGCCGGCGTGCGAGAAGGACTTCGAGTCCGCTCCGATGGATTTATACGTCAGGCATGGCGAACAAGTCCGAACTGACTCCAGCGCCCTATCTTCCTGTTGACATCCGATAAGTCTGCGTGTTCTCCTGACGTCATTCGATAGGAGGTGCCACATGGCCAGCCAGCGCAAGGACGTCGTCCAGGGGACCCTCGATCTCCTGGTACTGAGAATCATTTCGGCCCAGCCGATGCACGGATGGGGCGTTATGCAACGTCTCCGGCACCTGACCGACGACGTTTTTCAGGCCACGCCGGGATCGCTCTTTCCATCGCTCCGACGGCTTGAGGAAAACGGATGGGCTTCCGGTCATTGGGGTGTCTCCGAAAACAACCGGAAGGTGCGCTTCTACGCGATCACGAAGGCGGGACAGAAGCAGCTGGCCCGCGAGAGGCAGAACTGGAAGTCCATCACCGCGGCCGTCGAGAAGGTCCTGGAGGGAGCATGAGACGCTTGTGGTCTCGTTTGCGTGCGATGGTGCGACGTGTCTTGCACGGTGGCGCGAGAGACGAAGATCTCGCTGAGGAAATCCGCACGTTCGTCGAGCACGACACCGAATCCAGGATCCGGTCAGGCATGACGCCAGAGGATGCACGCCGCGCAGCTCTCATCGAACTGGGAGGCGCCGAACAGGTCAAAGAGCGTGTTCGCGAAGAGCGGGCTGGAGCCCGTTGGGAGAGCATCTTCCGGGACATCCGGTACGCCATGCGCAGTCTGTGTCAGGCATGGGGATTCTCATTCTCGGTGATCGCGAGTCTCAGCCTTGGCCTGGCGGCGACGATCCTGGCCTTCGCGTTTCTCAACGGCGCGCTGCTTCGTCCGTTTCCAGGTGTACGGGATCAGCATCGCCTCGTGACGCTCGGGATTCTGGAAAACTCTCCCCTTGGACCGAGAACTCTTCGAACTCCACTAGCGGACTACCCGGCCGTCTTTCGCGCTCTCGATGAGGGGATGACGACTCTTGAAGATGTGGCCAGCTTCACCGAATCCGACGTAGCGGTGGCCCTGCCTCAACCTCGGTCCCTTCCAGCCGCCTTCGTGTCACCCAACTACTTCGACGTGCTCGGCGTCCAGCCGGCGACCGGACGCAGCTTTGCCCCGGAGGAAGGCCGCGCTGAATCTTCTGTAGCGATCATCAGTCACGCCCTGTGGACGGGCGAGTTCGGACGCGATCCGACCGTGGTCGGCCGGCGCATCCAGGTGGGACGGCAGACTTTCCAGATCATCGGCGTCGCGCCGCAAGGATTTCGAGGCACGACTCAGGACCCGGTAGAGACGGGCGTCGAGGTCTGGCTGCCGATCGCTCTGGTGGATGTTGTTGGCGATCCGCTTTCGTCTGGGGACGGGTTTGTCTTCCTCGACGGGCGGCCCGGCGAGCGCGCTATTCGATACGTGGGCCGAATGCGGGAGGGTGTCCGCGTCGACCGCGTCGAGACCGAGCTGGGCGTTGTTGCCGGGCGAACAGCCGCGTTCGGGGCCGTCCCGGTGGAACGCGTCTCCTTCGAGGTGTCCGGTCTGTCGAGACTCGACGAAGCCGATGCGCTGGGAATAACCGCGATCATCCTGTCTGTCCCCTTTCTCGTTCTGGTAATCGGTTGTATCAACGCCGCGAATCTTCTCCTGGTGCGTGCCTCACGGCGCGGCCGTGAGGTGGCCCTGCGTCTGGCGCTCGGCGCATCCCGGCTTCGGCTCGTCCGGCAACTGGTCATCGAAAGCCTGGTCCTCGCCATTGGTGCTGCGCTTGTCGCGCTGCCGCTGGCGTGGTCGGGTCTGCAGTTGCTCGCGGCGTTCATGATTCCCATGCCGCTGGACGGGACAGTCGTGGCGGGTGCTCTTGTCACGGCGTTCCTGACGGCATTGGGATTTGGACTTGTCCCGGCGATTCAAGCGACCCGTCAACACCCGTCCGCTGCCCTGGGTACGTCTCCCGCGGGAAGCGGAGGAACGCGGTCCCAGTCCCGCGGCCGCCGAGTCCTCGTCGCCGGTCAGGTCGCGCTCTCGTTGGGTCTGCTGGCCACCGGGTTTCAGTTGACGTCCGCGCTGGAATCCCTGGCGGAGCCACCCGGCACGGATCCGGACCGTCTGCTGCTGGCGTCGTTTGACCTGGCGCAACTGCGATTTTCATCCGCCGAGAGCAACGCTTTCTATGCGGCGCTTCTTGACGGGGCTTCAAGGCTTCCCGGAGTCGAGGCCGCAGGGCTATCGAGCCGCAATCTCGCGCGGAGTTGGACCTTCGACCCCGCCAACGCCGTTGTCGTGGATCCCGGCAATGGGCCGGTTGGAGGT
>DASTBJ010000335.1:0-7968 GCA_035712125.1 Terriglobia bacterium | reverse complement strand
TTCGTAACCATCACTCCTTTGGGCCATCCGGTGGAGCCTGAGGTATAGATGCAGTACGCGACGCCGTCGGCACTTCCGTGAAAAAACCCCGTTGCGCGTGAGGACTGGCAGAGCTGCGCCGAATTAACAAGGAGCTTGTGGCCCTTGTATTCAGTGAAGCGGGCTTCGAGCGCGCTTTCGGTCACAAGCAGCGCCGCCCCGGAGTCTTCCAGAATGAACTGCAATCGTTGGGGCGGATGAGACGGATCCAGGGGGACAAATCCTGCGTTGATCTTCAAAACTGCTATCAGTGTCAGTATCAGGTTTAGGGAGCGGCTTAGCGCAACCGCTACCAAAGTTTCCGGCCCTGCTCCATGCGCCGCTAGATGGCTGGCTAAAGCGCCGGCTTGCGCCTGAAGTTCACTATAGGTGACGCGTGATTCGGCATACTCCACAGCCACGGCATCCGGCGTTTGCGATGCCTGGTGCTCGAGTAGTTCGCTCAGGGACCGTGGGTGGGAACGATCGACAAGCGGATGGTTCCAGCTGAACACGACCCTCTCTCGGTGCGCTACAGTTTGGAGCGGCAGGGTCGCAATCGGATGATCGGGATTATCGACAGCTACTTGTAATAGATATTTATAGTTTTCGGTTAAGCGACTGATAGTGCTTCTTTGAAAAATTGATGCACTGTAGTCGATGCGCCCCTTCAATCCCGTGTCGGTTTCTCGTATCCGAACATCCATGTCAAATCGGGCCGTACCACCTCTGCGCTCCTCGGCATGAATCTCCAAGCTACTCAAGTCCCACTTTGGCGGGGGAAAGTTGTGCATACCGAAAATCACGGGAAGGAAGACCGAGCGATCGAGTGCTCTGTTTTTCCAGAATCGGGCAACCAGTTCGGATATGGGAAAGTTTTGGTGCCGGTATGCCTGAAGCGACGCGAAGCGAACAGTTTGTAGCAGTTGGCTGAAAGTACTCCGGCCCGGCAGCTTTACCCTGACAGGTATCAGATTTGCGAACAAGCCGATTATGCCATGTGTCTCCGCTGTTTCGCGTCCGGATATGGGGACGCCAACCACCATGTCGTCCTGTCCACTGTTGCGAAACAGCAGGGCGCAGAAACCGGCAAGCAATGTCATGAACAGCGTAGCGCCGCTAGTGGCGGAAACCCGTTTGAGTCTTTCATACAAGCCGTCCGTAAAAGAGAAGACTATTCGCCCGCAGGGATGCCCCAAAGTCTTTGGTCGGCGCTTGTCCGTCCAGATATCGATGGCGGGGGGAGCTCCCGCAAGGGACTCCTGCCAGAACTTCCAGAGTTTCTCCATCGCGCCTTCCGACAGAGTCGCACGTTGCCATTCGGCGTAGTCTGCGTATTGGATGGGAAGATCGTCGAGCGGTTTTCCGGACCCGCCCATTTGATACAGTTTGGACAGTTCCCGCGAAAGGATGCCAATGGACCAGCCATCCGTGATGATGTGGTGCAGCCCCACAGCCAGCAGAAACTCTTCCGGCCCGAGTTGAAGAAGCTGACTGCGAATAAGGGGGCCGTTGGTTAGGTCGAACTTAAGTTCAGAGAATCGTTCGATGAGATGCCATGCATGTCTGTTCTGATCTTCCCCCGGCAGATTCCCCAGGCTGGTTAGCGGTAAGTCGAGTCCAATGTTTTCCGCTGGCGAGATCACCTGGTGGGGGCTGCCATCCTGCAGCTTGAAAGTCGTCCGAAGTATCTCGTGACGGCGTCTCACGTCCGCTAGCGCTTTAGCCAGGACATTGATATTCAGCGGGCCTCGAATCCGGAGGACCGTACATGTGTTGTATGAAATGTCGTCCGGATCCAACTGATTCAATAGCCATAGCCCTTGTTGTGAGAAGCTCGTACGCGCCAGATCGAGATTGTTTCGACGTGGGATCCGTTTTTTCATATAGGCCTCAATGGAGTCTGCTGCAGGGCTGAAAGATAATACATCCAGACGGTCCGACATGTGAGTTGTTGAAAGTGAGTTTTGATCTGTCATTCCCCTAACTGTGTGCAAACAGGCGATCCGTCTCAATCCGGGGCAACTGTTTACCGCGACAGTCCCGGTGACGATTTCCAAAGAAAGCTTCTTGCAATTGGGCAAGCCGAGTCGAACGGCTTGTCCGCATGCGACTTCCGCCAATCGATTCCTCGACCGAGCCATCGCCGAGCATGTCGCTTGATGATGTCCGGATTCGGTGTCTTTCAAGCCGAGGCGCCGGAGCGCATGCATCAGGATGTAAGCGGCCGAGCACAAATACAACGTGTCCTTTCGGTAAGCCTGCGTGAAGAGGTGGGCGGAGAGTTGATAAGGTGAGTCCGTTTTCCACGTAAAGGAGGACGGACATGAAGGGCGGGAACCACCGCGAGACACCCCGAGAGATCGAGCAGGCGCGCCTTCGTTTTGAGAGATGGCGGAGAAGCCGGAAGAAGGTCACGCGCATTCCAGACCGGTTGTGGGCTGCAGCGGTCAAAGCGGCATGCCTCCACGGAGTCAATCCGACTTCGATTGCTCTGGGATTGGATTATAACCACCTCAAGCAAAGAGTGAGATTGTCGGGCAGCGGCGCGACCCCATCGGCGCGGCTGAAGAGCACGTCATTCATGGAACTGATAGTCCCGCCAGACTCAGGTCATTCGCGGGAGTGCACGATTGAGTTGGAGAATGCACGCGGGGCAAAGATGAAGATTCAGCTTCAGAACGTGGGGATAAAGGATCTGGCCGAGTGGATCCGCACGTTCTGGGACGACCCGCGATGATCCAGATCACGCCGCAAATGAAGATCCTGGTCGCCATCGAAGCCGTCGATGGCCGCAAGGGGATCGATTCGCTGGCGCGGTTGTGTCAGGAGAAGCTGGAGACCGATCCGTTTTCCGGCTGCCTGTTTTTGTTTCGCAGCCGGCGCGGCACATCGATACGACTGTTGGTCTACGACGGCCAGGGGTTTTGGCTGGCGCAGAAGCGGCTGTCGAAGGGACGTTTTCCTTGGTGGCCCAGCGGCAAGCAAGCGGCGCGGACGTTGGAAGTGCATCAGGCGCAGATGCTGCTGGCAGCAGGTAACCCGGAAACATCCGCAGCGCCAGTGTGGCGGCGCGTGAGCGCATTTTGACACTTGCGTTCCAAATTTCGATGTGCCACACTGCGTGCCGATGGAGTGGAAACACCGCGGCCGGATCATCACCCCTGCCGACATTACTTTCATTCAGCAATTGATTGAAGCCAATCCGGGGCTGAGCCGGCGGAAGTTGTCGGCGAAGCTGTGCGAAGCCTGGGACTGGAGGCAGTCCAACGGCGCGCTGCGGGACATGGTGTGCCGGGGACTTCTGTTGATGCTCGACCGGGCCGGACAGATCCAGTTACCGGCGATTAAAAAGCGGCCGAATAACCCGTTGGCGCGCAGGCCACGGCCGGCGGCGGTTCTGATCGATACATCACCGATACAAAGCGCGCTCAAGCCGCTGCAGCCGCTCCAGATTGAGCAGGTCCGCCGGACCGGGGATGAGCGGCTGTATAACAGTCTGATCGAGCAGCATCATTATCTGGGCTACGAACAGCCGGTCGGCGAACACCTGAAATATGTCGTCTGGAGCCAGGGACGGCCGATCGCGTGTATGGCCTGGAGTTCGGCGCCGCGGCATCTGGGCTGCAGGGACCGGTTCATCGGCTGGGACAAAGAAGCACGACGACGCAACATCCGTTTCATCGCCTACAACACGCGCTTTCTGATTGTGCCGTGGGTCCAGGTGCCGCACCTGGCCTCGCACATTCTGGGACGCATCGCACAACGCGTGTCTCCGGACTGGGAAGCCCTCTACGCACATCCGATCTATTTTCTGGAAACGTTTGTGGACCCGGAGCGGTTCCGGGGGACCTGTTACCGCGCGGCGAATTGGACGCTGCTGGGGGAAACCACAGGCCGGGGCAAGGACGATCAGACGAATCGTCCGAACCGGTCGATAAAACAACTGCTGGCCTATCCGCTGACGCCGCGGTTCCGCGAACTGTTGGGGCAGGTGTAGATGCACTCCGGTATCGAGCGTCTCGACGCGACGCCTGAAGAGCTGGATTCGATCGTCGAGCGGGCGCGTCCCGCGTTAGATGAACCCGGCTACCAGAAACTGAAGGCAGCGATCCGGACGCTCGGTGCCGTGAATATTCTGATCCAGAATCAGGAGACCACGATCGAGTCCTTGCGGAACCTCTTGTGTGCATCGCAGACGGAGAAGACCACGGCCGTGCTGAAACGCTCCGGCATCGATACGGGCCAGCCACCGAAAGCGCCCAGACCTAAACCACCCGGGCACGGCCGCCATGGTGCAAAGGCCTATCGTGGAGCGCACAAGATCGCGATTTCCCACGCCACCCTGAAATCGGGAGACGGTTGCCCGGACTGTCAGCGCGGCAAAGTCTATGTCCAGCGTGAGCCGGGCGTTCTGGTCCGCTTGGTTGGACAGGCGCCTCTGGATGCCACGGTCTATCAGCTGGAGAAACTACGATGCAATCTCTGCGGGGAGATCTTCACGGCCAAGGCGCCCGATCAAGCGGGTGACGAGAAGTACGATCCGACAGCGGCGAGCATGATTGCCGTGCTGCGCTACGGCGGCGGATTCCCGATGGCCCGTCTGGAGAAGCTGGAACAGAGTCTGGGGATTCCCCTGCCGGCATCGATGCAGTGGACGATCGTCTGCGCCATGGCAGCACAGATCAGACCTGTTTTCGAGGAACTCATCCGGCAGGCGGCGCAGGGCAGCGTGTTGCACAACGATGACACCTCGATGACAGTGCTGAGCCTGCGCCGGCAGATCCAGGATGAGGCCGATGAACCAGGCCGGACAGGCATCTTCACCAGCGGCATTGTCTCCACACGCGATGGCCGCCATATCGCCTTGTTCTTTACCGGACGTCAGCATGCCGGAGAGAATCTGGCCGTCATCCTCGCCAAACGAGTAGACGCGCTGGAGCCTCCGATTCAGATGTGTGATGCGCTGGCGCGGAACCTGCCGAAGATGCCGCAGACTCTGGAAGTGATCGTCAGCCATTGTATAGCCCACGCAAGACGGCGGTTTGTCGAGGTCATACCGAATTTTCCCGACGCGTGTCGATATGTGCTCGAAGCCCTCGGCAAGGTGTATCGCCATGACGCGCTGGCAAGGAATCAGAAGCTCACTGCCGACCAACGCCTTCTCTATCACCGGCAGCACAGCGGCCCTGTCATGGACCAACTGCAAAAGTGGCTGACGGCTCAGCTGGAAGAAAAGAAGGTCGAGCCAAACTCGGGTTTGGGAGGAGCCATCGGCTACCTGCTCAAATACTGGGACCGTCTCACCTTGTTTCTCCGCCAGCCCGGAGCCCCTCTTGATAATAATCTTTGCGAAAGAGGGTTAAAGAAGGCGATTCTTCACCGCAAGAACTCGCTCTTCTATAAGACGGAGAAAGGCGCGGAGGTCGGGGATCTCTTCATGAGCCTGGTCCACACCGCCGAACTTTGTGGCGCCAATCCCTTCGACTACCTGACTCAGCTCCAGCGTCACGCCGATGAACTGGAGCAACGCCCGCAAGAGTGGATGCCCTGGAATTATCTGGAGACGCTTCGCCGCGCCTCCCCAGCAGCCGATACCGGATAGACCTCCGCTCCGGTATGATGCTCACTCGCTGGCCGAAAACGATTCTTTCCGGCCTCGACCTGGAGTCCTTCGAAAATGCCCGGAAAACGCATCCCCAATCGCCCAAAATCCGGCAAGGTTTTTGGCCAGGGCCAGAAAACGCCGATGCGGGCGGGTCTCTATACACGTGTGTCCACCCATGATCAGCGGACACTGCCTCTGCAGCGTCGCGTCCTACGCGATTACGCCGCCCGGCGCGGCTGGACAGTCGCCCTCGAAATCAAAGAGGTCGGCTCCGGAGCTTCCGTCCGTGAGCTTCGCAAGAACCTGCTCGCCGCGGCGCGCCGCCGCGACATCGATGTAGTCATCGTCTGGCGGCTGGACCGCTGGGGCCGGTCCATGGCTGATCTGGTGACCACACTCCAGGAGCTTCGCGATCTCGACGTCGGCTTCGTTTCGCTCACGGAAGCCTTGGATCTCACTACACCCTCCGGCCGTGCTATGGCCGGAATGCTCGCTGTTTTTGCCGAATTCGAACACGAGATCTTACGCGAACGCGTCCGTGCCGGTTTAGCTCACGCTCGTGAGAACGGCAAGCGTCTCGGCAGGCCTCCAACCGCAGCACGACATGCGGCTCAAGTCTGGAAATTCTACCGCGCCGGTGTCGCCAAGGCGGCCATAGCTCGCAGACTCCAGATCGGCCGTACCTCCGTCCGCCGCATCCTCGCCGCGAAAAAATAGGCCGCCGCCTGCGTTACGCAGCTCTGCCGAAAGGACACAATACAACCGCAGTTGATTGGCGCGCATTGTTGTGGCACTGGTGCGGTCTGCGAACATGCCGAGCTGCTGCTCCTTGATGCGATTTTCCATATCCCCGCGGGCGCAGTAGAAGTCCTCATAGAGCGCACGAGCATCCATGCGCTCAGCAGGCAACGAGGTCACGACAAATCGCGGATTTTCGCCTTTCTCCATCCACTCGGCTTTGCCGATGACGCGACGGCTCCAACTGTTCAATGTTTGATATCGAAAGTCTGAAATGGATTGCCATTGGCGGCGCTTGAGGAAGGTTCGTCAGCGTGCGCGGAAGTTTGCTCAGGAGCGCGTGCGCACACCCCGCAATGGAGGGTCCTAATTATCCAACCCGGCTGCCGCTCGAGGTCCTTCCCCGATCATCAACGACAGTATTACACCTGCTCTCGATTATAGAACTGAGCGGACGTGTGTGCCCGAGACGTGGCAGCCCGATAATACGGGCGCCTACAGCCATCCGCAGGAACACCTCACTTCGGAATAACAAACTGCGATTCCCAAACCACAAACGCGCGCGACAAAACCATATTGTCCTTTTGATTTCTGGCCTTGTTTTCATATTTGTTTCGCGCAGCTTTACGCATGCCGCCAACCGGGAGTCACTTTCATCTCTTCACCCATCGCGGCTTAAGACGGGCATGGACCGTGCATAGGTTGAGATCTGCTTGAAAATCGAAAGCCACCGCTCAGAACTCCCTCCGCGACAGCCCGGCTTCCTTGCTGGATCGGATTAGCGAGAGCGCACTACGCATTACGTACAACAATACCCTCGGCTCCGCCCGCCTTATTGCTCTACGAGTCGCCCTGAAACGTCTCGGCTGCACGAAATAGTGCTTTTGTTTTCAGTCTGGACTTGATGGGCAATGGTCATTTCGGAAGGTGACGACGTTAGTACGTCAATTAGAGAGCACGTCATTGATAGCTTTTTCAAATACCTCGATCGACTGCGAACCGACGATCAACCTCTCCACTGAGACAGTTCCTCGAGGGTCGACCCTTCCGAGAGCAAAACTCGGTCCAAGTTCAGTTGCCGTCTTCGTGTCCCTCTCGACTTGCTGAAGAGGTTCCGAACTATCGAGGCACTCCTCAAATCTCTGCGGATTTACATCAAGCTCTTGTAAGTGGCCAGTGATGCTTCTCCTCGTTTTGGGTTGTTTTGTGAAAATGACGCCGTGCATTTCCCAAAAATGGTCCTGCTTCGCTGCACAGACTGACGCTATGGCCAAGAGCTTGGCATTCGCATGTTGCGGTAGTGGATTGTTCGCGAACGCATATCTCAGCTTGCCCGTTTTTACGAAACGACTCTGCAATTGTTCAAGGACGGTTGTCGCATGTCGGCGACAAAAAGGACATTCGAAATCGGAGAACTCCACCAACACGAGTTGAGCACTTGGACTGCCCTGAGTTGGAAGGTTCGCTAGATCGAATGTTGTCGATGAGAAAACCTCGCGCACCCCCTCAACCGCCGCTTGTTCTTTCGCGGATCGTGCCCTGACGGAGGCGAGATGGATAAGCTGAACTGCAATATCAATAGTAACCAGCATGCACAAGACAAC
>DASTBJ010000334.1:0-2303 GCA_035712125.1 Terriglobia bacterium | reverse complement strand
CTCCGCACGAGTCTTGGGTTCTCCCCGCCCCTGGATCGCAATCTCAAAATCGAGTTTGAGGACGCCTTCAAGCGACTTCGGCCACTCCACCCAGCTTCCCCCATTGGCCCAGTCCACGATGGGACTCGCATCCGTCATCTGATCACTCACCATCACAACTTTCGCATCCGGGAAATAAACCATCGTGTCGTCACCGGTGTGCCCGCGGCCGTAGAAGTGCGCCTGGACTTCAGCACCACCGAACTTCAGCACGTAGTCCTTAGGGAATGTCTGCGTGGGACGACCTGGAATCGCCGACGTGCGAGTATCGCTCGTCATGAAAGTCTTCAACGCTTCGAGTCCGAGGATCGTCGCGCCGGCGTCGAGGAACTTCTGATTGTTACCGACATGGTCCGGATGATGCTGCGTGTTGATGACATACTTCACCGGCAAAGGACTCACGGCCTTGATCTCTGCCAGCAGGCTTGTCGCCTGCGCGTCGCCCGGGTTTTTTGTATCCACCACAATCAATCCCTCCGGTGTGACCCGCAGAATCGTGTTCGCACCGGCGCCCGTCAACAGGAACAGCCCGGGTTTGAGTTGGCGCGCGGCCATCACCGTATTGTCGGGAGCACCACCGCCGCGGCCTCCGCGCCCCTGAGGCGCCTGTGCAAAAGCGGATCCGGCGGCCAGACAGAAGATTGCAGCAATTCCGATAAAAACTCTCTTGCGACTCATCGTGCCTCCTCGAACGTGGGCAGATTATAGCCTTGACACCCATAGTTGCGGCTTATAGTTTCGCAGCCATGAAACCACGGCCAGGCTTGTTGATTCTAATTTCCTTCGTCGCTGCAGTTGCAGCGGCACAGGTTCGAGCGCCGCGTCCTCCGGCCAATCGTCCGCCTGCGCCGAGGCTCGAAGATGGAACGCCCAATCTCGGAAGCATCGAACCAAACAAGGGGTACTGGGCTCCGGCACAGTATCAGGACTACACCGCAATCCTTGTCGAGCCGAAGGAAATCCCGTATCAGCCGTGGGCAGCTGCGCTTGCTGCAGAACGAAAGGCATCGGGTTCACTCTACGATCCTAACGGACTGTGCCTGCCCCCGTTCGGTCCACGACTGATGACCACGCCGTACCCGATGGAAATCCTTCAGATGCCGCGCCAGAAGCGCATCGTCATGATCTACGAAGGCGCCGCGCACATTTGGCGAATCATTTACATGGATGGGCGTCCTCATCCTCCGGCTGGCACGTTAACGCCGACATGGCTCGGGCATTCCGTGGGCCACTGGGAAGGCGACACGCTGGTGGTTGATGTCGTCGGTTTCAACGAAGGCAGCTGGATCGACATGGGTGGCAAGCCGCATACGAACAGACTCCATCTGGTCGAGCGCTTCACGCGCACCGATCTCTATACGCTACGTTACGAAGCGACGATTGACGATCCGGGAGCGTACACCGCACCCTGGAAAGTGGCATTTGATGTGACGTGGGATCCGGAAGGGGAGATTCAGGAATATATCTGTCAGGAGAACAATCGCTGGGGCAGCAGGCTCGCCGAACCCGGCAAGCCTGCGAATCCTTAAGCGCGATTATCGTCCGTAGACGGTCGTGCCGTCGGCTTTCGTAATCGTGGCCTGGCCGACATTCATCGACGTTTCGGACTTGGCTCGAACGCCCTTGACCGAAACCGTTTCGCCCGGCGTCAAGCTGTTCTCTCTCCAACCCGACCGATACAGCGCATTCGGCGGCCCGCCTTCAACGCGGTATTCGATGACAGACCCGTCGGGCTGTTTCACCGTCACATGAGTGTAGATGTGAGGGTTCATCCAGTCGACTTTCTTCACGGTTCCCGTGAAGCTGATCGGCTTGTTGAGATCGAACTCTGCCGTGATGGAATGATGCGCCAACAGCGGAAGAGCGGTGAGCAGCATACCCGCAATTAAAAGCCTTAACAGACGTTTTTGCATGAAGACCTCCTAAACAAACGTTTCGAGGCTGAAGGGCATTCGCCGGACGCGCTTCCCGGTGAGTTTAAATAACGCATTTCCCACCGCGGGCGCAATTGCAGGTGTGCCGACCTCGCCCATGCCTCCTGGATTATTCGTACTTGGCACGATGTAGGTTTCGATGACAGGCATTTCGTCCATTCGCAACGGTTCGTACTGATGGAAATTCGTCTGCTGGACACGTCCCTTTTCAAACGTGATGTTGCCCCGCAGAGCGGCACTCAATCCGTAAACGATGGCGCTCTCCATCTGCTGCTGGACGCCGGCGGGGTTGATGGCCTGACCGCAGTCCACGGCGCTCACAACACGGTG
>DASTBJ010000333.1:0-13803 GCA_035712125.1 Terriglobia bacterium | reverse complement strand
GGTGTGCTGCAGACCGGCGCGATGCATCTGCGTTCAGCGACTCTAACTCGCAACAACCTGGCAAATGGAAACTACCAGGGGGTGGCAACAACGCTGAACACCCTGACCAACCCGGTGTCCGGTAGCCAGTCAGGATCGGTGCTGCGTTACAGCGGGTTGTTCCCCGAAAACTTCATCAAGACCAATCCGCAGGTGAGTACTTCGGTCATGGAGTCGAACATCGGACATTCCAACTACCATTCGGTCCAAACGCAGGTTTCGCTCCGTCCAATTGCCGGCGTCAGCTTGCAGGCAACCTATACCTTCAGCCGGAACCTGGCCCAGGCTCCGAATGGAGGTCCAAACGGTACTGGTGCCACGTACACGGATCCGACAGATCGCATGGCCGATTACACTCTCGCGAACTCTCATCGGCAACACGCGTTCGTGAACTACGGTACCTTCAGCCTTCCGCTGGGGCCCGGTAAGACGTTCTTCCGCAATTCGACCGGATTCTGGGCGCGGCTGGCGGAAGACTGGCAGACGAGTTGGATTTTGAATCTGACTTCCGGGAGTCCGGGCAACATCTCGGCGCAGAGCATGCTTTACGGCCTGGGCGTACCGGATATCGTCGGGCCTTTCGATGTTAACGACAAGGACTACGTCTGGGCAGAAGATGCGCGAGAAGGGAATTTCTTTACCGATAGCGATGGCCAGCCCAAGTACGTGAAGCGGAGAGACCCTCAGTGTACGAACACGGCTTACGTCATGCCGGCCCTTTCAGGCAATTGCACGCTCAACGCGATTGCGACCAGGGACGGTCAGGTTGTGCTGCAGACTCCGCTTCCGGGAAAACGAGGCACGCTGGGTCTGAACCGGATTGAGAATCTCGGTACCTGGGCATTCGACATGGCGATTCAGAAGAGAGTCATGATCGGTGAGACCCGAAGCTTTACTGTCCGGCTGGATGCGTCGAATATCTTCAATCATCCGACGCCGGGACAGCAGGCGGGATTCGCTCCAGGTCTTGGCACAGCGGATTTGAGCCTGCAAAGCGCGTTTCCAAGTCTCGGTGTGATCAATAACAAAACGGGTCAACGCAGGTTCCAGCTCAAGGCGCGAATAGATTTCTGAGTTCGTAAGTGCGCTGCAAAGGAAGTTATGCGGCTCGAATTCCCCTCCTCAGCAGAGGAGGGGAAAGCCGAGGCGTAGCCTCGGCTGGAGTGGAGTTGGTCAAGCAAAAACAATTCCTGAACCAGCACGACGACGGCGTTACGCGCCACCCCTCCGCGGCTGAGGAGCGGAGTCTGGCGTTTTCGTCCGGCAATCGGCTGCTTCTTTTCATTCTCCTTTTCCTGTCCTTCCCCTACACCGCGTCGCCACAGACACGTGAATCGTCCAGCGTTGTCGCTGCCATTGACGAACTGAACCGCGGGAACATATTCGAAGCCATTCACAAACTGAAGCTGACACTGCAGCAAAACGCGGCGCCACAGGCGTACTTGTATCTCTCGGGCATTTACACACGCATGGGACGATACGACACGGCCTACCGGTATCTGTCTACGGCCATGGATGATAACCCTGTTCAGGCGGCTCATTACGAGCAACTCGGCCTGATCCGGCGTTATGAAGGTTGCCGGGTAGAGGCCATGGCAGCATTCAGACAGGCGCTCAGTCTGG
Organism: Terriglobia bacterium; assembly: GCA_035712125.1. GTDB lineage: Bacteria > Acidobacteriota > Terriglobia > 20CM-2-55-15 > 20CM-2-55-15 > DASTBJ01. Next base: position 12,141 of record DASTBJ010000333.1, on the reverse strand, counting down.
CGACGAACCGCGAAGAAGCCACGCTCTGGCGTCATATCGGCGAAGTGCACGTCGACTTGCTCGAGTGGGATAAGGCGATCGATGCCTTTCGCAACACACTGCGGCTTCGTCCGAACGACGCCATGGCCCGTCTCGCACTCGGGCGCATCTATGTCGATCGTAACGATCCGCAAACCGCGCTCAACGAACTGCGTGCGGCACTGGAAATCTCGCCCGCTGTTGCCGGGCTTCACGCTGTGCTCGGCCGCGCTTATCGCGCGGCGGGAAATTCCGAAGCTGCGATCGACATTCTCACAAAAGGCATCGAGAAGGACTCCTCAGATCAGGAGTCCCGCTACCTGCTCGGTCAGACGCTCCTTGCCGCCGGTAGCACACGCGAAGGCCGCCAGATACTGCGCGATTACCAGCAAATGCAGGAGCGAATCGAGCAAACGAACACACTATTTGAAGCGGCGGTGGAACGTGCCCGGGCTGGAGATCTGGCCGAAGCGGAAAAGGCATTACGCGAAGCTCTTGGCCATGCACCACGTTACGCTCCCGCCCTGCAAATCCTGGGTACGGTGCTGCTGAATCGCGGCAATGTGCAGCAAGCGGTGGAAACGTTCCGTCAGTCGCTGGCCGTGAATCCTCTCAATTCGGAAACGTATCTCAATATGGGTGCTGCGTACCTGCGTCTCGGAAATCTAAATGCCGGGTTCGAGATGACCGAGAAAGCCCTCGTGATTGAGGATCAGGATGCGCGACACTACGCTCAATTGGGGGATATCTATTCCAGAGTGGGACGGCCGGATCAGTCTCGAGCGGCACTCGAAAAGGCTGCATCCCTGAAATCTGCGCCTGCCTATCGGCCACCGGATCCTTACGGTTCCGAAGGACGACGTCGGGACAACGCCGCAACCGTTCGAGAAATCTGCGGCGGGCCTCCATCGCCATGAGACGAGTGGTCCATGGGCTCGGTTTCACCTTGATCGTGTTCCTGTTATGGAAACAGGGAAGCGTCGGCGCTGAGACAGGGTTTTCCACCTTCCACGATATCGCCAGGGACATCGGCATCACCGTGATGAACATCCACGGCGGCGCCGATAAGGACTACATCATCGAAGCCAACGGAAATGGCGCCGCATTCTTTGATTACAACAACGACGGTAACCTCGATGTTCTGATCGTGAACGGCTCGACGCTCGATCGGTACAAGGACGGCGGCGATCCCCTGGTCGCTCTCTACAGAAGCGATGGTGAGCAGTTTACAGATGTGACCGCGAACGCCGGTCTGAGGACCAAAGGCTGGGGAATGGGCGTCTGCGTCGCGGACTACGACAACGACGGCAACCCGGATTTCTACATCACCGCCTTTGGGCGCGATGCGTTGTTCCACAACAACGGCGCGGGAACCTTTACCGACGTCACGGCTACGGCTCGAGTCAGTGATACCCGCTGGAGTACCGGGTGTGCCTTCGGAGACTACGATCGGGACGGTGATGTGGACCTGTACGTCGCAAACTATCTGGCATTCAGCGAGAACACGATCCGGCCACGCGGGCGAAACAACCTTTGCCGATATATGGGCGCCGACGTGTTCTGCGGTCCCATCGGATTAACCGGGGAACCGGACATTCTTTATCGCAACAACGGCAATGGCACTTTCACGGACGTGACGTCGGCCGCCGGCATAAGGGATCCGAATTATTACGGATTCGGTGTGCTCTTCAATGACTTCGACAACGACGGCTGGCCCGATATCTACGTCGCGAATGACTCGCAGCCGAATCTGCTTTTCCAAAACAAACGGAATGGAACGTTTGAAGAAGTGGGTCTGCTGTCGGGGTCGGCGCTCAGCGAGTCCGGGCGCGCGCAGTCCGGGATGGGTGTCACCGCCGGAGATTATGACGGCAACGGTTACCTCGACATCTTCGTAACCAATTTTGCCGGTGACACAAATACGCTTTACCGGAATGTCGGGAACATGCTTTTCGTAGACTCCACCGTGGCGGCAGGCCTGGGCGAGATCGCGCTCCCGCATCTCGGATGGGGAACCAGCCTGTCAGACCTGAATAATGATGGATGGCTGGATCTCTTCGTCGCTAACGGCCATGTCTACCCGCAAGTGGAAGGGTTGAATATAGGACAGCGTTATCTGCAACGTAAGGAGCTGTATCGAAACCTCGGCAATGGAAAATTCCTCGAAATCGCGCGAGATGTTTTCCCGGACTTGCTGGGCGCCAAAGGCGCCAGAGGTTCCGCAGTCGGAGATTTTGACAACGACGGCGACCTCGACATTCTAGCGGTCAACATCAACGATCGCCCCAGCCTTTACAGGAACGAAGGGGGAAATCGTAACCACTGGATCAGCTTTCGGCTGGAAGGGACACGCAGCAACCGAAGTGCGATTGGCGCCCGCGTTGAAATAGAAGCCGGTGGTCGCAAGCAGATTTCGGAAGTACGCAGTGGCGGAAACTATATATCGCATGATGATATGCGCATCCATTTCGGCCTTGGCGAAACCGCACGTGTCGACCGTGTCCGGGTTCGCTGGCCGAATGGCAGCACCGAAGAGTTGAGCGGTTTCGACGCCGATCGGTTTATTGTGGTTCGGGAGAAAGGGAAATAGGGAAGCGGGGGTGCCGGTCTCTACCGGAACCGATCCGCATATGTCGGCACTTGTTTTTCGCTTAGGGGTATCCAGACGGAAATCGTCGTGCCGTGCCCGGGTTGACTCTGTATCTCGATCCGCCCCGCAAGAATCTGAACGCGCTCACTCATGCTGATCAGACCAAGCCCCTTCCTGGCGGCACGTGTGTCGAAGCCCATACCGTTATCCTGGATCGTCATCATCACCAAATCAGGACCGCCCTGAAGATGGACGGTCAGTTTGTCAGCACCGCTGTGCTTAAGCGCATTTCGCAGCGCTTCCTGAGCGAGTCGGTACAGGCACAACATCACATCCGGCGCGAGCGAGTCCGGCACGTTGTCGTGTGAGACGGCGATCTTTACGCCGTTTGTCGACATTTCGCGCTGCAGGTCCCGCAGTGCTTCTGTGATGCCGAGCAACCGGAGGTGCGCCGGGTGCAGTCGATGCGAGAGTTGCCTGAGACTTGTGGTCACGGATGCCATGCGTTCTGAGGTTTCAGCCAAAAGAGATTTGTTTTCCCGCAGGGATTCGCCATGCCGGGTATTCATCAATGCCTGGAGATCAAACTGCAATGCGACCATCCGTTGACTCATGTCGTCGTGTATTTCGCGAGCAAGATGGGCGCGTTCGGCCTCCTGCGCCTGGATGAGCCGCCTGCTGAAGTCTTGAGCCAGCTTTTCTGCCGCGCGCAACGACCGCTCTACGCGTTTGCGTTGGACGAGGTTGATCGCCAGTCCGACAACGAGGAGCGTTTGGAGTATGGCAAGAGCTCCGCCTGCCAGAACATACCACTTGTATTCGTCCCATGCAGTCGCAGACTCAAACCGGACGATGCTGTCTGGAGGCAGTTGCTCCTTGCGGATGTTCCATCGGCGTAACTCCCTTCCGTCGAATACAGTAGGTCCGGGCACCTGAGGCGGTACTTTGATATTTTCCGGCGCTTCACCCCCCAGCAGGCGCACCGCAACGTCGGCGGTCTTCCGGCTCAATTCCTCGATCGCAAGCATTGGGCCGCCAACGACGCCGTTGCCGAGTTGCGGGCTATGGATCCCGAAAATCGGCGCATTCGCTCGCGTGTGAAGTTCATTCAGAAAACTGGCCGTGTCGACCAGTTCGCCGTTCCCATCGATGGAGAGAATCAGATAAAAAACTGCGGACCCCGGCGGAAGCGTGCCACTCCGGTTCAATATTTCGTTGTACGACAACTTATCAAACCAGGTGAACGTCAGCCGGTTGCTGAACTGGCGGAAATCTCGCTCCAGCTCAGCCCGCCAAAACTGTTCGAGTGGCGAACTGCCAACGACGACCGCGATGTGTCGGGTTTCCGGGAGGATTTGGATTATGGTTTTGATTGTCAGCGGCGGATCACCGACAACAGCGACAGCGGTAGCGTTGGGCGTGGGTGCTTTATCGCGGTAGCGTTCGTCGACTGCGGCAAGCAGAATCGGCGTGGACGGAAACAAGCGATCCCTGTACTTCTGCGCGAACCTGGCGGCGGGACCGCCAATCGTGACGATGAGATCCAATTCCTGCCCTTTGAAGGTAGAGAGCACATAACGCAGGAAAGCTTCCTCGTCGGGGTTCGCGGATGCACGCGCCGGTTGAAGGGACAACTCGTAAAATGCCAGCCGATGTGGAGAGAGCTTGCGCAATTCCGTGCGCAGAGTCCCTGTGAACGCATCAAGCGGCGGAAACTCCTGGTCGAAAGAGTCCAGCAAAAGCACTCGTCGGCGAAAATCCTCCTGCCCGAGACACACGGGTGCGAACAGCAAAATGAGCAGGGCTGTATGCAGAATCCCTCGGGTACCTTTCGGCAACAAGCTGGGCATCATTAACGCATCAAAAAAGACAACCTGTATCGACGAAAACCACTGCGAGGACTGCCAACATGCGAATTACTCTAACACCGTCGGAATGCCTCGTATCCGCTTTCTTCATCTAATGTGGCGTCGACCATCCAGGCCTGTAAAGGCTTCCAGTTTACTGCTGAATCGAGCTTCGTTATTGTTCACGGTCTAGGGCGTGGTGGGATTGCGGAAAATCTTGGGTCTGATCGCACGAGTAGGTGCTCTGTGGTTCTTGTGTTTCGTTGTCGCGGTTCGTGTCGACGCCGCGCAGTCGGGTACGAGTTCCGCCCAGAAGAAAGGCCCGGGAGTCCGGGTCGATGTGCCGAATCCCTCGATGCCGCAATTCCCGGGTTCTTCCGTGCTTCCAGCCGGTATCGACGCCACAACGGGTGACCATCCCGGAACATCTACGAACTCTTCGGCGAACTCGAGCGTTCCATCCCGCGGAGAATTCCTGATAGTCCCGATTCCGTTCTCGAATGAAGCCTTCAGCTTCGGGCTTGTGCCGGTGGTCGCCTACGTCTTCCGCGTCGATCAAAGCGATGACAAGTCACCACCCTCGACGGCTGGTCTGGCGGGCCTGGTCGCCACAGGCGACAGTTGGGCAATCGGGGGCGGCGGCCGGTTCTATCTTAAGGCCGATCGCTTTCGTCTCGCCGGGTTCGCGGGCACGGGTGACGTGGGCTATGACGTTTTCGGTGTCGGCAGCGATAGTGGCGACACAGGCCAGTCTGTTCCGATACGCCAGGGCGGCAGCCTGGTGCTCCTGGAGTCTCTCGTTCGTTTGAAGGGAAACTTGTATATCGGACCACGATTCAATTACCGCAATCTGTCGGCATCGCTTTCTTCGAGCGCGGATAGTCCTCCGGCAGGAATCGCCGAAGATCTTGGTTCAGACGTATCGGCTTATGCGCCCGGATTCAAGGTCCAGCACGATACACGCTCCGACGTCTACTATCCCACGTCGGGCCACACGCTGGAGATGATCGGCGACTTCTTCAGTGCAACCCGGACCAGCGCCCTGCTGCCGGAAAGGGAACTTGGCTATGAGATCTACCAACTCTCGTACAACCACTACGCAACGCTGACGCCGAGTCAGGTCCTGGCTCTAAGGGGGACGCTCTGCGGCGTGGGTGGTGACCCGCCTTTTTACGAACTGTGCTTATATGGAATGCATTCCGACCTTCGAGGTTACGAACCCGGTCGTTATCGCGATCGGCTGATGTTTGCCGTTCAAAGCGAGTATCGAAAGACGCTCGGGCGTCATTGGGGCTTTGTGGTCTTCGGAGGCGTTGGCGACGTCGCCGACACCTGGGACTCCTTTAGTTTCGATGACACTCTACCGGCTGGCGGAGCCGGAATCCGATTCAACCTTTCGCGAAAGCAACGCATCAACCTTCGCACGGACTTTGCCTACGGGAAGAACGGATGGTCCTGGAACATCTCACTCGGGGAGGCTTTCTAAGCCATTCCCTGCGTTCGTCGCCAGACCGCCAGCGCAGCCAGCCCTGTTCCCAGAAGCATGAAGCCGGTTCCGGAACAGTTGCGGGGGTGAAGTTGATCACCCAGATGTACGTCATCTCCAGGTGCCGGGCCAACGGTTGGCGCCCCGAAGGGCGTAGTCTGGAAACCCTGACATGGGGTGTTCGGCAGGTTGGCCGGCGTCGGCGGAAACGGCGAGTTGTCCGAAGTGATGTTGCAGACCTGGTAGACCGTATTGGCATGAGCGGACCGTTCCGAACGCGACAAGCAACGCAAGGAAAACGAATTTCTTCATCCTGGCCTCCTTAGAGCACGAGTTTCAGACGTCACCGTGGTTGTGAATAGAAGCCGGGATTTACCACTGACGAAAGGATTCGACAGCGACGCAATGAATCGACACAATTCTTCCAGCTACTTTGCCGCGTTACGTTTGATTTCGTCGTTCGCAGGAGATTGACACATGAAAAGAGTCATCCTTGGTCTCGTTGCTACACTGGCTGTCCTCTCTATGCCGCTGGCCGCCCAACAGGATGTGCCAATGCGCGGTAACACACCCGTTGCGCCGCAGGGCATCAAGTTGCCGTTGCTGCCCGACGCGCCGGTCCGATATGAGACGGCCGAGGGACAGAACATTCGCGTAGTCGTCCTCACACGCGGTTTCGTTAATGGATGGAGCATGGCTTCGGTGGCTGACGACACGCTCCTCGTCGCAGAGCGCTCGGGTCAGATTCGCGTCGTGCGAAATGGTGTGCTCGATCCCCAACCCGTGTCGGGAGGGCCGACGGTCCGTATGCAGGGCCTCTCGGGCATGGACCTTGCCCTGCATCCCGACTTCGATCGCAACCGTTACGTCTACATCAGCTACACCAAACCACTCGATGAGAAACGAACAACACTGGCCGTAGGACGCGCGGTCTGGGATGGTCGTGCGCTCACCGGGATGACCGACGTCTTCGTTGGCGAAGGCGGCGGCGGGGGGCCAATCGCTTTCGGCGGCGACGGTATGCTCTATATCTCCTCGGGAGGAGGCGGCGAAAAGGCCACTCAGACAGCAAACAGCCTTGGCGGCAAGATCCTCAGACTCACCGATACCGGGGCAATACCACCGGACAATCCGTTCGTGGGCCGCACCGATGCGAGACCTGAAGTTTTCACGATGGGCCACCGCAACACGCTGCGTATGGCCAAACATCCCGGTACCGGCGCGATCTGGCAGGTCGAGATGGGTCCGAACGGCGGCGACGAAGTGAACATCCTCGTGCCCGGCGCCAACTACGGATGGCCGCTTGTCAGCCTCGGTCGTACCTATGCCGGACCGTGGCAGGCGCAATTCACGAAGGAAGGCTTCCGCGACCCCATCATCTTCTGGATGCCATCGATTGCGACATCCAGCATCGCCTTCTACACCGGCGACCGGCTGCCCAAATGGAAAGGCGATATTTTCGTCGGCGGAATGCGCTACGGGGAGATTCCAAACACGGGACGGCTCGAGCGGATCCTCATCAATAAGAATCTCGAAGAACTGCGGCGGGAACCGCTGCTCGTTGATCTGCGTCGCCGGATTCGGGACGTGAAGCAAGGACGCGACGGCCTGTTGTACCTGCTCACCGACGGGGAGGAGGGAGTGATCCTTCGGATTGAGCCGGTGGAATAAGGGAGACGGTGTTGTGAGTTGAAGAAATCGGAAATCGGACGAACGGAAAACTCAAATCCGAGAGTTCATAATCTCAAATCGGACGGTCGACGGCTTGACGGTCCGAATTGAGATTTCTTCAACTCACGCCGCTCGTCCTTACCCTTACGAGCTCGTGCCACTGGGCAGGCGGGACCGTGTGCTTTCCTCGCGGTACCAATCAATTCCACGCGTCGCAAACATGATCCCCGCGATGCTTGCGAAAAGACCAATCGAACCCACAAGCAATGCCGCGTCTTCATTGGTCAACAGGACAAACAAGTACCCGTAAAGAACAGTTGTGCCCGCCGTTATCACAGCCATGTGTCGAGCGTGCTTGAAGATGACCCTGCTATAGGCAGCGATCATGGTGACGACGGCTAAACATGCAATCCCATACGCGATCGGAAACGGGAGGTGCTCTGCCAGCGAAAGCTCCAGCAGGTAAAACACACACATCGCTGAGCCGAGCAGCAAGTACTGAATCGGATGAACCCTCGTGCGCGCCAGGATCTCGATAAGCCACACCGAAGCGAAAGTGAGCAGAATAAAGAGAATCGCGTACTTCACGCTGCGCTCGGCCATGCGATAGGTATCGACAGGTTCTGTCAGCTGAACGCCGAACCGTGATGCTTCGATCGCCTGACGCTTCTCGTTTGAACTGCTCACAATCCAGGATTGCGGGTAGTTGCGGCCGAGATACGAAACCTTCCACGTCGCATCGAATCCGTCCTGCGCTGAAACCGAGCGATCCGTGGGAAGCCAACTGCCCTGAAAGCTCGGATTCGGTGAATTCGAGGTGAGTTGAACGCTGGTTTCTTCGGCGAACGGTGAAAGATACACGCCGGAACTTCCATTGAGCGAGAGGTTGAACGAGAACGGCGCGGCGATGCTGGAGGGGGTCACCGCGACTGGCGCGTGAATGCCCGCGCCCGCGTCGGCAAACGCTCCCGTCCCCGGAAGAAATGCGGCCGGCTGCCGGTTCCACGTCACTGCCGACTGCTCGCGGATTGCGCGCACGTCCGAAATGCCTAACGCCAGATGTGCCCGGCTCCAGTCCACGGTAGCCGGGTCGATGCCCAGGATCTTCAGATTGGGCTCGGCAAACTCACCTTCCATGGATAGGTTCAAACGATACACAGGGACGTTGAAGATTCCGCGGCTGCGCGTCTCCACGTCGATGCGACCTGTGGCCCGGAGGGTTTTCGGCAGAAACACGCCATGGCGCGTCTCCAGCCGTTCGGTCTCTTTGCCGGCGGCCGAAGTCTCGACCGTACGGACGGTATACGGCAGGATCAAAGCGGGCCCCGTAACTGTTTGCGTGTTCCCCCAGCTCGACGCGACCTCTGCCATTACCGTCTCATGGCGGCTTTGCCTCTCCCACACGAGCTGGTAGATCATCACGATTGGAATCATGAGAAGGAGCGCCAGCACCCCGACCAGACAAAGGCGCAACAATTTGGAATTCTGTATTCCGGCCAGACCTTGATCGATGTAGCTCATTGCGTGCAGTCACCTCGGTGACGAGTACTTTATGACGCAAAGTCATCCCGGCCGCAAGAAAATTTTCGGGCCCTACGGCCGGGACCTCGATTGTGGGGTGAGGACGGAGCCAGTGCCAGACCTTGGTTGTACAGTGTCTAGATCTCGACTTGCAGGGCCTTCAATCCTCTGAGATTGAAATTGTTTCGGTACTCGGGTTTGTCGCCGCTCAGTCGAAGGTTGGGGCAGCGCCGGCTCATCGCACGAAGTGCAAGCTGCGCTTCCAGTCGCGCCAGAGGAGCACCCAGGCAGAAGTGTGCGCCCGCACCAAAAGCGATGTGTTTGTTCGCCGCGCGTCCCACGTCAAAGCGATCCGGGTCCGGGAATTGCGCAGGATCCCTGTTGGCAGCGCCAATGACAAGATACAGCGACTCGCCTTCACGAATTTTTGTGTCGTGGATTTCGAGGGCGGTTTTCGCAAGGCGAGTCGTGAATTGAATGGGGCTGTCGTAACGCAACATCTCTTCAACTGCTGTCGGAACAAGCACGGGATCGCTCCAGAGACGCCGTCGCTCATCGTCGTGGTTCAGCAGCGCCAACATGCCGTTGCCGATCAAATTTGTCGTTGTTTCGTTGCCGGCCACGAGAAGAAGGACCAACGTGCTATACAACTCATCTTCGGAAAGCCTTCCGCCTTCTTCCTCTGCCTGAACCAGCGCACTGAGCAGGTCGTTGCCGGGGGAGAGACGCCTGGTGGCGGCAATCGCACGAAAATAGTCCACGAGTTCTGCCCGAGCGGCCATGACCCGGCTCAGGGTCCTATCTGGTAAGGCGGCCGGATCCCCGGCAAGAACGGCGGAAAGGTCATCCGACCATGCCTTGAACTTTGCTCTGTCCTGCGCTGGAACACCGAGCATCTCCGCAATCACCATGACCGGCAGCGGATAAGCAAGATCGGCGATGAGGTCGAATCGCCCTTTCTTCGCCGCTGCATCGAGTAGCTCTTCGATAATCTCGTTTATGCGCCCTTCCATCGCCTCGACCGCTCGTGGAGTGAACGCCTTGTTCACGAGGCCACGCAATCGTGTGTGATCGGGGGCGTCCATGTGAATCATCGATTTCATCCGATCGTCGACCAACCCGGCGAGTCCCTTGGCTTCAAGCCTGGCTCGTGCTCGCGGGAATCGGTCCGAAGACAATCGAGGATTTCTCAGTGATCCATTCACGCCTTCATAGGTCGTGACAATCCAGGCATCGACTGCCGGAACGCGAAGCACCGGCTGACTTGCGCGCAGCCGATGATAAAAGGGGTAGGGATTGGCGAGCATCTCAGGTCCAAAGAGACGCGGCTCGTTGCTCGACGGGCTCGGGGGCGTTGTAGTCATGGTGTTTGTGGATATGCACTCTAGCACGACTTTGACCGGTGAAATATGATTGGCGGAACAAAGAAGAGGAGACAGGTTATGCGAATGTCTAAGCCCACTCTTATCGCCCTACTCATCGCTCCGCTGCTCGCCGTTGCGCAGGATAATCTCGGTCGATATGAAGACCGGATCGCTGTCGAAGACGTGATGGCACGCTATGTGTGGGCCGTGGATTCTCTCGATGCAGAGGCGTACGTCGCCGTGTTTACCGAGGACGCGGTCATCGATTCGAACGGGTCCATTTCCCGGGGTCACGAGGAGATCCGCAGGATCGTCGCAAACCTTATCAAGCGTCGCGACGACAACAAGGCAAAGGGACTGCCGACCGCAAATCTGTATCACGTGATCAGCAACGTGCGCATTACGTTTCCAAAGGCGAACGAGGCTGTGCACTACTCGTATTGGCAGACTGTCCGCCGTGACAAGGACGACAGGATGACCGCGGCAGCGATGGGCCGCTCCGAAGACCATCTGGTAAAGCTCAACGGGAAGTGGCTGATTCAGTCGCGCAAGCTGACCGTATACAACGATTGATCGCTCGGAACATCACCAGGTCGGTAGTGGCGTATCTGCACTACGAGGCGGCCCACCGGGTTCTTGCGAAGGTAGTAGACGAAACGGAGCGGTTTCGGGCCGGCTTCACAACGGAGGAGTTGGTAGAACTGGCCTTCGAATTCAATGGTGATAAGGGAGTTCCACTCCACCTTGGGACGGCAACTGTAGACCTTCAGGTCGTAGTCGGACCGCGTCGCTCCGCGAATGACTTCGTCTTCGATCAGCGGCCCGACATATCTGCGGTACTGGGCCCTGTCCCATAAGCTATGCACCACCGCCACGGGATACAGGGGAACCGTGCCGATCGTCTGGTGTGCGACTAACGCTGCCATCGTCCGAACGACTCCTTCAAAAAAGAAGTAGTAGCCGACGATTGAGAGTGGATGAAGACCGACCTCCGCAATAACGAATACGCCCGATGCATATACAGCGCCGCCCCCGATGTGGTCGTAGATCATTTCGGAACGTGCACCGATCGAGTCTGAATTCCTGGCAACGAAGTCAAAGAGTCGAAACACAAGCAGGGTCAGCGCGACGAAAGCCTGGAGGAGTCCGCAGGCAATGGTATGTCCGCCAAGACCTTCCTCAGCGCGATATCGCGAAGGAGTAGCGTCCGGAGCATTCCGTGAATGTACGCCAGTACTTCGCGCATGCTCGTCAAGCTAACATGCGGACATCAGGCCTGGCAGAATGGGGATGAACACATGCCAACAGACAAAGGCTACGTGACGATGGAGGATGGAGTCCGTGTATTTTTTGAGAGGGCAGGGAGCGGTGAAAAGCACCTCTTTATCCTCAACGGGTTCTATCTTTTTGATGACTTCAAGTACCTTGCCGAAGACAGGACGGTTATAGGTATTGATCTTAGAAATCGCGGGCGTTCGGATTACATCGCCGACATTTCGAGGATGAAACGAGGTGTAGAGCAGGACGTCGAGGACATCGAAGCCGTTTGCCGCCACTTCGAAGTCGACACGGTTGATCTGTTAGGGCACTCCTATGCCGGCATCATTCCTATCCTGCAAGCCATCAAGTACCCGGCACGGGTTC